>NZ_JBEXSZ010000013.1:0-97300 GCF_040613865.1 Streptomyces sp. NPDC006197
CTTGGTCTCGTCCGTGAGCTCGCTGTGCGTCGTGTACGTGACCTCGGCGGCGGCCAGCGCACCCGCCCGCGTCTCCCGGTAGGTGACGGCGGAGGGCTTGTCCGCCGCCTTCACGAAGCCTTCGAGAGCGGCCCGGGCCGGACCCTTCGCGGCCGTCCACACCCGCAGGTAGCCGATGTTCCCGGCGGGCTTGGCGTCGACCTCGCAGCGCATGACGGCCGGTCCCTGCCGGGTGAGCGCCGCGAACTCCGGGTTCTCGGGATCGTCGATCGCCTTCGGCTTCCAGCCCTCCGCGAGCCCGAAGGAGACGGGCAGCGCGCAGGCCGTCCCGGGACCGCCGAGCGTGACGGCGGCCTTGAGGGCGGGGGCGGTGGTCTTTCTCGGGGCGGCCGGGGCGTCGGGCTTCGCGACCGTCCCGCAGCCGGTGAGCAGCAGCGCGGCCACCAGGGCGACGGCAGCCGTCGTACGTATCGGGAGTGCTCTGTCTGGCATGGCGCCATGATCCCCGACCCGACGCCCCGGGGTTGCGCCGGACGGGCGAATCCCGGACGGGGAATCCCGGACGGGCACCGGACAGCTCACCGCCCAGGTCCTCGCCACCTTCGACACCTCGGACCAGTCGCCGCCCGCGTTCGACATCGCCGTCACCGGCGGCACCGGCGACTTCAAGGACGCGCGCGGATACATCCGTACGACCCCGGACGGGGACTACGACCGGATGGAGTTCCACATCAACACGCGCTGAGCCCGTTACGACAGCTTGCCGCCGTAGTCCGGGAGCTTGAAGGCGCGCTCGGCGTGGCCGCCGACGAGGTCGGTCGTGTTGTTGCCGATGTTGGCGATGATCGTGTAGCCCTTGGCCTCGATCTCGGCGCGCTTCTCGGTCTTGTACGCGCTGATCTCGCCGAACAGGTCGGGGAGCGAGCGCACGTACAGCCCGTCGACGGGGTAGCCGGCCTTCTTCAGGTTCCAGTCCGTCAGGGAGTGGATGATCCCGGGCCGGGCGGTGACGAAGAAGACGGCCACCCCGCGCGCGTGGGCGTCGCGGACGAGCGCGCGCACGTCCGCGATGGCCGGGGTCGGCAGCTCCCAGAACGGATGGAAGTCCGTCTCCAGGGAGCTGTTGTCGATGTCGAGGACGATGGCCTGCTTCTCGCGGCCGGCGTTCTCGGAGCGCGCCTCGATGTAGGGGCGCGCCTCGGCGACGACGGCCGCCACGTCGCGGCGCCAGGTCGTGTAGTCGACGTCCGCGAGGGCCGCGGCCGACGTGACGTGGGTGTCCGGGTCGGCGGCGGAGGCGGCGGGCGCCGGGCCGACGACGAGGAGGGCCGTCAGACCGAGGGCCGTGGTGGCCGTGGCGGTGGCTTTGACGGAGGGCATGGGGGGCTCCCGAGGGGGTCGACCGGCTCAGTGGTTGACATGCTCGCGCCCCATACTGACCAGTAGGCGACGAGAGGGCTACCGGTCGGTAGCCACTTTCTGAGCGGAGATCGACACCGGGGACGACGGAACCCCCCGGTCCGGCGACGGACCAGGGGGCTCCGGGAGCTGCGCCGGTCAGCCGAGACCGGGACCGCGCACCGGGATGTGCGTGTTGTGATCCTCGGCGGCCCGGGGGCGGCCGCATGAAGGCGACGCTACGACAGCTGCGACCCCTGGCGCACCGGGATGTGCGTGAAGGTCGGCTCGGGCGCCGGGTTCTGGAAGAAGTCGTTGCCCTTGTCGTCGACGACGATGAAGGCCGGGAAGTCCTCGACCTCGATCTTCCAGACCGCCTCCATGCCGAGCTCCTCGTACTCGACGACCTCGACCTTCTTGATGCAGTCCTGCGCGAGACGGGCCGCCGGGCCGCCGATCGAGCCCAGGTAGAAGCCGCCGTGCGCGCCGCACGCGTCCGTGACCTGCTTGGACCGGTTGCCCTTGGCCAGCATGACCTTCGAGCCGCCCGCCGCCTGGAACTGCTCCACGTACGAGTCCATGCGGCCGGCCGTCGTCGGGCCGAAGGAGCCGGAGGCGTAACCCTCGGGGGTCTTCGCCGGGCCCGCGTAGTAGACCGGGTGGTCCTTCAGGTACTGCGGCATCTCCTCGCCCGCGTCCAGCCGCTCCTTGATCTTGGCGTGCGCGATGTCGCGCGCCACTACCAGCGGGCCGCTGAGGGACAGCCGGGTCTTGACCGGGTACTTGGTCAGCTCGGCGAGGATCTCGTCCATCGGCTGGTTGAGGTCGATCTTCACGACGTCCGAGGACTCGTCGAGGTGGGAGTCCTCCGTCTCCGGCAGGAAGCGCGCCGGGTCGGTCTCCAGCTGCTCCAGGAAGACGCCCTCGGCGGTGATCTTCGCGACGGCCTGGCGGTCGGCCGAGCAGGAGACGGCGATCGCGACGGGCAGCGAGGCGCCGTGACGGGGAAGGCGGACGACGCGGACGTCGTGGCAGAAGTACTTGCCGCCGAACTGCGCGCCGATGCCGATCTTCTGCGTCAGCTCGAAGACCTTCTCCTCCAGCTCCTTGTCCCGGAAGCCGTGGCCGGTCTCGGCCGAGCCCTCGGTGGGCAGCTCGTCCAGGTAGTGCGCGGAGGCGTACTTCGCGGTCTTGAGCGCGAACTCGGCGCTCGTGCCGCCGACGACGATCGCCAGGTGGTACGGCGGGCAGGCAGCCGTGCCGAGCGAGCGGATCTTCTCCTCCAGGAACTTCATCATGGAGGCCTCGTTCAGGACCGCCTTGGTCTCCTGGTAGAGGAAGGACTTGTTGGCCGAGCCGCCGCCCTTGGCCATGAAGAGGAACTTGTACGCGCCGCCGTCCGTCGCGTACAGCTCGATCTGCGCGGGCAGGTTCGAGCCGGTGTTCTTCTCCTCCCACATGGTGACCGGCGCCATCTGCGAGTAGCGCAGGTTCAGCTTGGTGTAGGCGTCGTAGACGCCCTTGGACAGGGCCTCCTCGTCACGGCCGGAGGTCAGCACGTTCTGCCCGCGCTTGCCCATGACGATCGCGGTGCCGGTGTCCTGGCACATGGGCAGCACGCCCGCGGCGGCGATGTTCGCGTTCTTCAGGAGGTCGAGCGCGACGAACTTGTCGTTGCTCGACGCCTCCGGGTCGTCGATGATCCGGCGCAGCTGGGCCAGGTGGGCCGGGCGCAGGAAGTGCTGGATGTCGTGGATGGCCTCGGCGGCCAGCTTGCGCAGTGCCTCCGGCTCGACCTTGAGGAACGTACGCCCGTCGGCCTCGAAGGTGGAGACACCTTCGGAGGTCACCAGGCGGTAGGGCGTGGTGTCCTCTCCCAGGGGGAGCAGATCGGAGTACGCAAACTCAGGCATGACGGCGGCCATTCCTCACTCGGCAGACAGCAGCGCCGCCTCCGTTGGCGGCGCGCCCTCCAGCGTAAGACGCGGGGGCGGGCGGGATCCTGTGAGGTAAGGCTCACTAAGCGCGGAGAACGCACCGGAATGGCGTGTTCGGGCCCTGGCCGCGCCCTCTGTCGGGCCCCGGTCGCGTCTCCTGTGGGTCCCTGTCGGGTCCCTGTCGGTCCCTGTCGGGTCCCTGTCGGTCCCTGTCGGGTCCCGGTCGTGTCCCCTAGGGGACACGACCGGAGTGTTGGGGGGTGCGCCCGGGGTGTTCCCTCTGGTTGCGATCTATCGCGTGTCGCTAGGCTGGTTCCGTGGACCTCGAAAAGCAGCCCGAACCCGAGAAGCAGCCGCGGCCGCAGCGGCCGGTCGCCCCCGCCGAGCCCGCTCTCGCCGGGCCCGCCTTCGCCGATCCGCAGGGCTCGCTGCGGGCCTCGGACGCGGACCGGGACCGGATCGCGGACATCCTCCGGGACGCCCTGGCCGAGGGACGGCTCGACGCCGAGGAGCACTCGGACCGGATCGACGCGGTCTACCGGGCCAAGACCGTCGGCGAGTTGGAGCCGATCGTCCGCGACCTGCCGAGCGCCCGCACCTCCCGGGACGCCGAACCGGCCTTCGCCTACGGCCCCGACGACTCCGAGGGCCCCGCGGACAACCTCGTCGCGATCTTCTCCAGCACGACCCGCAAGGGCCGCTGGCGGGTGAGCCGCCGGACGAACGCCTTCGCGCTCTTCGGGAACGTCGAGGTGGACCTGACCGAGGCGATCTTCGCCCAGCGGCTGACCACCATCAACGCCACCTCCGTCTTCGGGAACGTCGAGGTCCGGGTCCCGGAGAACATCAGCCTGCGCGGCAGCGGCAGCGGCGTCTTCGGGAACTTCGAGGTCGTGACCCTGGAAGGGGCCGACCCGCAGGCGCCGGTCGTCGTCGTCAACGGCTTCTCGATCTTCGGGAACGTCGAGGCCAAGCCCAAGCGCGGCAAGTGGATCACCGACCTCCAGGGCAAGCTCCGCAAGAACCTCGGCCGCTGACGCCCGGGAGCCGCCCGGCGGCGGCCGGAAGGTGACCGGAATTCGCCTTCGGA
Source organism: Streptomyces sp. NPDC006197 (assembly GCF_040613865.1). Classification (NCBI taxonomy): domain Bacteria; kingdom Bacillati; phylum Actinomycetota; class Actinomycetes; order Kitasatosporales; family Streptomycetaceae; genus Streptomyces; species Streptomyces sp. NPDC006197. Next base: position 4,426 of record NZ_JBEXSZ010000013.1, read on the forward strand.
TATCCGCAGTGCGGAACGGCGGGGCACGCAGTGCATAGGCACGCGCACAGCGGGTAGGGCTGGTGCATCGCCGCTCGCTCGCGAAGCCGTCGTCAGGAGTAGACCGTGCTGCAACTGCCGCATCAGCCCCTCCAGGTCGCCGCCGTACCTCCTCAGCGCGCCCCTGCCCGGGAGGACGAGGCCGGGCCATGGCACGCGGAGGCGGTGTGCCGCCGGGACGAGGCCGGGCTCTTCTTCGCCCCCTCCAAGGAGCCGACCGCCGCGCGGCTCGCCCGCGAAGAGGCGGCCAAGCGGGTCTGCGCGCGTTGTCCCGTGATGGTCGAGTGCCGGGAGCACGCGCTGCTCCAGCCCGAGCCGTACGGGGTGTGGGGCGGGCTCACGGCGGCGGAGCGCCGCGTCGTCCTCGCCCGGCGCCGGCGGCGCGAGGTGGAGCTGCGGAAGGCGGCAGCGACCGAGCGGATCGCCCAGGCGGGCTGACGGGACCGCGAAGTCCAGCGCCCGGTCCGTACGGGAAGGGGCGCCCCCACCGCACATGGGGGCGCCCCTCTTCGTACGGCCGGCTCCCGGCCGCCCCGCTACTTCGCCCGGTCGAAGTCGATCTGGCTGTACGCGCGCAGCTTCGAGAGCCGGTGCGTCGAGTCGATCTGGCGGATCGTGCCGGACTTGGAGCGCATGACCAGCGACTGCGTGGTCGCGGTCTCGGCGCGGTAGCGCACTCCGCGCAGCAGCTCGCCGTCGGTGATGCCGGTCGCGACGAAGAAGACGTTGTCGCCGCTGACCAGGTCGTTCGTGGAGAGCACGCGGTCCAGGTCGTGGCCCGCGTCCAGGGCCTTCTGGCGCTCGGCGTCGTCCTTCGGCCACAGCTTGCCCTGGATCACGCCGCCGAGGCACTTGATGGCGCAGGCGGAGATGATGCCCTCGGGCGTGCCACCGATGCCCATGAGCATGTCGACGCCGGTGCCCTCGCGGACGGCCATGATCGAGCCGGCGACGTCGCCGTCCGAGATGAACTTGATCCGGGCGCCGGTCTCGCGGATCTCCTTGACGATGCCCTCGTGGCGCGGGCGGTCCAGGATGACGACCGTGATGTCCTCGGGGGAGGAGTTCTTCGCCTTCGCGACCCGGCGGATGTTGACCGAGACGGGGGCGTTGATGTCGACGAAGTCGGCGGCCTCCGGGCCGGTGACCAGCTTGTCCATGTAGAAGACCGCGGACGGGTCGAACATGCTGCCGCGGTCGGCGGCGGCCAGGACGGCGATCGCGTTCGGCATGCCCTTCGCGTTGAGCGTGGTGCCGTCGATCGGGTCGACCGCGATGTCGACCTCGGCGCCGGTGCCGTCGCCGACCCGCTCGCCGTTGAAGAGCATGGGGGCTTCGTCCTTCTCGCCCTCTCCGATGACGACGACGCCGTTCATCGAGACGGTGGAGATCAGGGTCCGCATGGCGTTGACCGCCGCCCCGTCCGCGCCGATCTTGTCGCCGCGGCCGACCCAGCGGCCGGCGGCCATGGCGGCGGCCTCGGTGACGCGGACCAGCTCCAGGGCGAGGTTGCGGTCGGGGGCCTCGGGAGAAACGACAAGCTCGGGCGGAAGGTGGTGGTGCTCGGTCATCGGAACGCACCTTTCTGTACGGCGACGGCCGGGGAAAAGAGGGTGCTGCGACTCTATCGGTACGTCGACAAAATGAGCAGAGGGGCCCACGTATGAGCACGGCACCATGATGCGACCATGGTGGGCGTGGCAGGTATGCGAGGCAGGCAGACGGTACGCGGGATGTTCCAGTCCCTCGGGGTGATCATGGTCGCCGCGGGCGTGATGTATCTCTTCATCCCGCACGACGAGAGCGCCGAACCGGTCAAGGCGAAGGACTACCGGGTCGAGCTCCTCACGGCCCAGCGGGCGGCGCCGTATCCGGTGCTGGCCCCCGAGGGCCTCGGCGAGGGATGGAAGGCGACGGTCGTCTCGTACAAGCGCGAGAAGGGCGACGCCTGGCAGCTCGGTTTCCTCTCCCCGGACACCCAGTACGTGGCGGTCAACCAGTCGACGACGGAACCGGGGAAGTTCGTGCCCGAGGTGACCCGGAAGGCGAAGAACACCGGGAAGACCCAGACGGTGGCCGGACGGGTCTGGCAGCGCTGGGAGGGCCCCAAGTACGACGCGCTGGTCCGTACGGAGAACGGCGCGACGACCGTGGTGACCGGCACGGCCTCCTTCGAGCGGCTGGCCGAGATGGCCGGCTCGCTCCAGGCGAAGAAGGTCTGAGACGGTCCAGTCGAACGGGAAGGGCCCCGCACTCGTGGAGTGCGGGGCCCTTCCCGTGCGCCGTTTCCGTGTGCCGTCAGGCTCAGACGGTGGTGACGACCTCGTCGTACGACAGGCGCGGGGAGCGCGGGAACCAGGCGTCCTCGCCCGGCTTGCCGATGTTGACGACCATCAGCGGGGTGTGGTCGTCGTCCAGGAACTCCTTCTGGACGCCGGCGAAGTCCAGGCCGGTCATCGGGCCGGCGGCCAGGCCGGCGGCGCGGACGCCCACGATGAAGTACGCGGCCTGGAGGGCGGCGTTCAGCAGCGCGGAGCCCTCACGGACCGGGCGCTCGGAGAAGAACGCGTCCTTGGCCTGCGGGAAGTGCGGGAACAGGGCCGGCAGCTCCTCGTGGAACTCGTTGTCGGCCGAGAGGATCGCGACCAGCGGGGCGGCGGCGGTCTTGGGCTGGTTGCCCTCGGCCATGTGCTTCACCAGGCGCTCGCGGGCCTCGGGGGAGCGGACCAGGGTGATGCGCAGCGGGCTCTGGTTGAAGGCGGTGGGGCCGTACTTCACCAGGTCGTAGATCGCCTGGACCTGCTCGTCGGTCACCGGCTCGTCGGTGAACGTGTTGGCGGTACGGGCCTCACGGAAGAGGAGGTCCTGGGCGACGGCGTCAAGGGCGAGAGACATGCTGCGTACCTTCCGAAACTGCACAGGGGGTTCGCTCGTACAAGATTCAAGCGATGCCTCGACAGTACGCCCGAGGTTGGTGAAAATTCAACTAACCTATCCGGATAGTGGTCCGTTTCACTCGGAGTCTACCCGGCGGGCCCTACTCGTCCTCCTCCTCGTCCGCCTCGGCCGCGTGCTCCGCCGCCAGCGAGGCGTCGAGCCGGGCCCGCGCCCCCTCCAGACGGCGCCGGCACACCTTCGCCAGCTCCTCGCCCCGCTCCCAGAGCGCGAGGGACTCCTCCAGGGACGTCCCGCCCGCCTCCAGGCGCCGGACGACCTCGATCAGCTCGTCCCGCGCCTGCTCGTAACCGAGGGCCGCTTCTTCCACGCCCGCGTCCGTGCTCGTATCCGCTGCCATGTGCCGCTCCATCCTCCGTGTCCGGTTCTTTCCTCGTCCCGCTGCCCGCTGCCCGCTCAGGCCGGGTCGGGCACGCGGCGCACCGTGAACTCGCCCTCGGCGACCCGGGCCCGCAGCTCCTCGCCCTCCGCGGCCTCCTCGGGGGAGCGGACCACCGCCCCGTCCGCCCGCTGGAGCACCGCGTACCCCCGCTCCATCGTCGCGGCGGGCGACAGCGCCCGGACCCGCGCCCGCGTGTGCGAGAGCTCCGAGTCCGCCCGGTCCAGAAGGTGCCCGAGCACCCGCCGGCTCCGGGCCAGGAGCGCCGCCACCTCGTCCTCGCGGACCTCCACCATGCGCTGCGGGTGCTCCATGACGGGCCGCGCGAGCGCGTGCGCCAGACCGCGCTCCTCCCGGTCCAGAAGCCCCTGCACGGTCCGCAGCGCCCGGTCCCGCAGCCCGCGCACCCGGTCCAGCTCCTCGCCGACGTCCGGGACGACCTTCTTGGCCGCGTCCGTCGGCGTCGAGGCGCGCAGATCGGCCACCAGGTCGAGCAGCGGGGAGTCCGGCTCGTGCCCGATCGCGGACACCACCGGCGTACGGCAGTCGGCCACCGTACGGATCAGCTGCTCGTCCGAGAACGGCAGCAGGTCCTCGACGCTGCCGCCGCCCCGGGCCACGATGATCACGTCCACGTCCTCGTGCGCGTCCAGCTCCCTGACCGCCTGGACGACCTGCGGGACCGCCTTCACCCCCTGCACCGCGACGTTCCGCACCTCGAAGCGGACGGCCGGCCAGCGGCGGCGCGCGTTCTCCAGGACGTCCCGCTCGGCCGCCGAGGCGCGGCCGCAGACCAGGCCCACGAGGTGCGGCAGGAACGGCAGCGGCTTCTTCCGGTCGAGGGCGAACAGCCCCTCCGAGGCCAGGCTCCGCTTCAGCTGTTCGAGCCGGGCGAGCAGCTCGCCGATCCCGACCGGCTTGATCTCCACCGCCCGCAGCGACAGCTGCCCGCGCGGCGCGTACCACTCGGGCTTGGCGTGCACGACGACCCGGGCGCCCTCCGACACGACGTCCGCGACCGCGTCGAAGACCTTGCGGTAGCAGGTGACGCCGATGGAGATGTCGTGCGAGGGATCCCGCAGCGTCAGGAAGACGACTCCGGCGCCCGGGCGCCGCGACAGCTGCGTGATCTGCCCCTCGACCCAGATCGCCCCGAGCCGGTCGATCCACCCCCCGATGAGCCGGGAGACCTCACCGACGGGAAGCGGTGCTTCGGCGGACGTAGTCAGAGCCATGGACCGAGCGTAACCGCGCGGTACGACAACGTCAGGGGTGCGCGGCGGCCGCCCGGCCCGCCCGGGAGCTCCGAGCGGCGTCACGCGCGCGTGGACGGCCTCGTCGCGCCCTGGACGGCGAGGACGACGAGGCCCACCCCCAGCCACACCACGCCCACCACCTGAGCGGCGGCCGAGGCCTCGACGATCACCGCGATCAGGATCGCCGCACCGACCACCGGCAGCACGACGTGCTTCAGCCAGTGCGGCGGCCCCTCCGCCCGCCGCACGGCGAACCAGCCCACCACGCTCGCGTGCAGCAGGACGAAGGCGGTCAGCGCGCCGACGTCGACCACCGAGACCAGCTGGTCGAGGCCGTCGTCCCGGCGCGCCGCCCACACCGCCGCGATCATCGTCACGGTCGCGGACACGAGGAGCGCCACCCGGGGGACGCCGCCGTCGGTGCGGGCCAGCAGGTGCGGAAGACGCCGGTCGCGGCCCATCGCGAACAGCAGCCTGCCGCCCGCCGCCTGCCCCGCGAGCGCCGCGAAGGCCGCGCCGATCGCCTTCGACACGGCCACCAGGTCGTGCAGCCAGTCGCCGACCGAGGCGTCCATGGCGTCGTAGAAGGCCGAGCCCTGCTTGGCCGGGTCGGCGGCGAGCTCCGCCGAGGAGACCGGTTCGAGGAGTGCCACCAGCCAGGTCTGGGCCACGAACAGGACGCCCGCCAGCGCCAGGCAGAACAGCACCGCCCGCGCCACCTTCCGCGAGCCCCCCGTGACCTCCTCCGCGAAGGAGGCGATCGCGTCGAAGCCCAGGTATGACAGGACGGCCACCGAGACCGCGCCCACCACCGCGGCGAGCGAGAACGAGCCGTCACCGGCGAGCGGCGACCACCCGTCGCGCAGCGCCCCGTCCCGTACGAGCACCACCACCGCCGACACGACGAAGACCAGCAGGACGACGATCTCCATGGCGAGCACCGCGAAGCCGACCCGGGCCGCCGCCCGCACGCCCCACAGGTTCAGCAGCGTGGTGACCACCACGGCGATCCCGGTCCACACCCACCGGTCCACCTCCGGGACCAGCGCCTCCATCGCGATGCCCGCGAAGAGGTAGGCGACGGCCGGGATCAGCAGGTAGTCGAGCATCGCCATCCACCCGGCGACGAACCCCGGCCCCTCCCCGAGGCCCTTGCGCGCGTACGTGAAGACGGAGCCGGCCTGCGGCGCGACCCGCACCATCTGGGCGTAGCTGAACGCCGTGAACGCCATGGCCACGGTCGCCACGACGTACACCAGTGCCACGGCCCCGTGCGACTTCGCGTCGAGCGTCCCGAAGACGCCGACCGGTGCCATGGGGGCGATGAACAGCAGTCCGTACACGACAAGGTCACGGAATCCGAGATTCCGACGGAGCCCCTCATGGTCCGCCACCTGCGTCTCCTGAGCCATGGCGCCAGTTTCGGCCACGGCGCCGCTCCAACCGCTCACCGACGCGGCCTTACGATGGGACGCATGACTGCAACGCCCGCGCCGACGCCCGATTCCGCCTCCGCGACGAACCGCCCGAAGCGTGTCCTGCTCGCCGCTCCCCGTGGCTACTGCGCGGGCGTGGACCGTGCCGTGATCGCCGTCGAGAAGGCCCTGGAACAGTACGGTGCGCCGATCTACGTCCGGCACGAGATCGTCCACAACAAGTACGTGGTCCAGACGCTGGAGCGGAAGGGCGCGATCTTCGTCGACCAGGCGACGGAGGTGCCGCCGGGCAACATCGTGATGTTCTCCGCGCACGGCGTCGCCCCCACCGTCCACGAGGAGGCCCGCGCGGGCCGGCTCGCGACCATCGACGCCACCTGCCCGCTGGTCACCAAGGTCCACAAGGAAGCCGTCCGCTTCGCCAAGGAGGACTTCGACATCCTCCTCATCGGCCACGAGGGCCACGAGGAGGTCATCGGCACCTCCGGCGAGGCACCCGACCACATCCAGCTGGTCGACGGCCCCGAGGACGTGGCCAAGGTCGAGGTCCGCGACCCCTCCCGGGTCGTCTGGCTCTCCCAGACCACGCTCTCGGTCGACGAGACGATGGAGACGGTCGACGCGCTGAAGGAGAAGTTCCCGCAGCTGATCTCCCCGCCGTCCGACGACATCTGCTACGCCACGCAGAACCGCCAGACCGCCATCAAGGAGCTCGCCGGTCAGGCCGAGCTGGTGATCGTCGTCGGCTCGAAGAACTCCTCCAACTCGATCCGCATGGTCGAGGTCGCCAAGCAGGCCGGCGTCCCCGCCGCGTACCTCGTCGACTTCGCCAGCGAGATCGACGAGGCCTGGCTGGAGGGCGTGACCAGCGTCGGCCTCTCCTCCGGCGCCTCCGTCCCGGACGTCCTGGTGCAGGAGGTCCTGGAGTGGCTCGCCGAGCGCGGCTACGCGGACGTGGAGATCGTCAAGACGGCGGACGAGTCCCTGACCTTCTCCCTGCCCAAGGAGCTCCGCAACAAGGACCTGCGGGCCGAGGCCGAGAAGCTCGCGGCGTCCGCGCCCGCCGCGTCCGTCGAGGAGTAGCGCGGCGCGCCTGCCTTTACCGTGGGGTCCATGAACGTCTTCGGAGTGGACATCGGCGGCTCGGGCATCAAGGGCGCTCCCGTGGACCTGGAACGCGGAGCGCTCGCCGAGGAGCGCCACAAGGTACTGACCCCGCAGCCCGCCACACCCGACGGTGTGGCGGGCTGCGTCGCGGAGGTCGTGACGCACTTCGGCTGGACGGGGCCGGTGGGGGTGACCTTCCCGGGCGTCGTGACCGGCTCCACCGTCCGTACGGCCGCCAACGTCGACAAGTCCTGGATCGGCGTCGACGCGGGCTCCCTGATCAGCGACCGCCTCGGCGGGCGCCCGGTGACCGTCCTGAACGACGCGGACGCGGCCGGGGTCGCGGAGATGACCTTCGGCGCGGGCCGGGGCCGCAAGGGCACGGTGATCCTGCTGACCCTCGGCACGGGCATCGGCTCCGCCGTCTTCGTCGACGGCCGGCTCGTCCCCAACACCGAGCTGGGCCACCTGGAGCTCAAGGGCCACGACGCGGAGACCCGGGCCTCGACCAGGGCCAAGGAGGACGAGGGCCTCAGCTGGGAGCACTGGGCGACCCGGCGGCTGCGCAAGTACCTCGCGCACGTCGAGATGCTCTTCTCGCCCGAGCTGTTCATCATCGGCGGCGGCGTGAGCCGCAAGGCGGACAAGTTCCTGCCGCTGATCGAGGGCATCCGCGCGAAGATCGTCCCGGCGGAGCTGCAGAACAACGCGGGGATCGTGGGGGCGGGGATGGCGGCGGGGACGGAGGCGAGGGTGGTCTGAGGGGGCGGGGGCTGGGGCGGGGCGGGGATCCGGGATCCAATATCCGGCATACGAATACCGAATATTGGATCCGAATATTGGATCCGAGCGGTCGGATCCAAGCCAGCGGATCCGACCTACGGGATCCCGTATCCGGGTTACGCCACGGTCCGCCGCGCCGCCGCCGCCGCGGCAGCACGCTGATGGCGCCGCCCCATGTCCCGCACCTTGCGGACGCTCGCGATGAGGCCGGCGACGAGGGTGCCGCCGTAGAGCCAGCCGGCGTGCACGGCGAGGGCGGTCACGACGGCCATGGCCTGGCCGCCGAAGCCGCCCGTACCGCCCGCGACCGGGACGATGCCGACGGCGAAGGCGATGGGGACGCCGATCGGGGCGGTGACCAGGTCGGCGGTCCGGACCCAGAGCGCGGTCAGGGCGCTGACCGGCAGGAACAGCAGCCCGTAGACGACGGGGGAGCCGTCCAGGAGCAACTGGTCGAGGAGACCGAGGGCCAGCATGACGGCGGAGGCGAAGAGCCCGGCACCGAGCCCGGTGAGACGGGGCGAGGGGAGCCGGCGCAGGGCGAGGACGACCGGCGGCACGGGCCGGCGCCCGGCGGGCCGCCCGGACGCACGGGCAGCCGGGCGGTCGGCGACCACGGCCCGCTCCACGCGGGCGCGACCGGACGCGCGGCCGGCTCTGCCGGTCACGCGGTAGACGGCCGCGCCCTCCACGAGAGCGCCGGGCGGTGCGACCGGCGGCGTGGCGGGGGTCTGCGGCCTTCGACGGCCTTGCGGCTGACTTGTCCTGTGCTGCTCCACCCGACCAACGTAGGTCGGAAAGGGGTGGTAACCGGGTCCGGGACACGCCCTTTGGGTGACCTTGCCCCCGAGAACGACCGAAGGTCTCCGTCACTGGCCGGTTCGGCCCGCCCGTAAACTGGGGAATCGGCCCACCATCCACACTTCAGGAAGTCGCCACCGTGTCGCTCACGATCGGAATCGTCGGTCTGCCGAATGTCGGCAAGTCGACCCTGTTCAACGCCCTGACCAAGAACGACGTGCTGGCGGCCAACTACCCGTTCGCCACGATCGAGCCCAACGTCGGCGTCGTCGGTGTCCCCGACCCCCGCCTGGCCAAGCTCGCGGAGATCTTCGGCTCCCAGCGCATCCTCCCGGCGACGGTCGACTTCGTCGACATCGCCGGCATCGTGCGCGGCGCGAGCGAGGGCGAGGGCCTGGGCAACAAGTTCCTCGCGAACATCCGCGAGTCGGACGCGATCTGCCAGGTCATCCGCGCCTTCAAGGACGAGAACGTCGTCCACGTCGACGGCAAGGTCTCGCCGAAGGACGACATCGAGACGATCAACACCGAGCTGATCCTCGCCGACCTCCAGACCATCGAGAAGGTCCTCCCGCGCCTCCAGAAGGAGTCCCGGATCAAGAAGGACGTGGCGCCCAAGGTCGCCGCCGTCGAGGCCGCCCAGGCGATCCTGGAGAAGGGCGACACCCTCTTCTCGCAGGGCATCGTCCAGGGCTCGGAGAAGGCGGAGCTGCTGCACGACCTCCACCTCCTCACCACGAAGCCGTTCCTGTACGTCTTCAACGTGGACGAGGACGAGCTCACGGACGACGACTTCAAGGCGGAGCAGAGCGCCCTGGTCGCCCCCGCCGAGGCGATCTTCCTCAACGCCAAGCTGGAGGCGGACCTCGCCGAGCTCGACGAGGAGGACGCCATGGAGCTCCTCCAGTCCGTCGGCGCCGAGGAGCCCGGTCTCGCCATCCTCGCCCGCGTCGGCTTCGCCACCCTCGGTCTCCAGACCTACCTGACGGCCGGCCCGAAGGAATCCCGCGCCTGGACGATCAAGCAGGGCGCGACGGCCCCCGAGGCGGCCGGTGTCATCCACACCGACTTCCAGAAGAACTTCATCAAGGCCGAGGTCATCTCCTTCGCCGACCTCGTCGCCACCGGCTCGGTCGCCGAAGCCCGTGCGGCCGGCAAGGCCCGCATGGAGGGCAAGGAGTACGTCATGCAGGACGGCGACGTCGTCGAGTTCCGGCACGGAGGAACGTCCGGGAGCGGGAAGAAGTAGCTGCTCCAAGCCCCTTGAGCCAAGGTCGCACGGTTCGAACACGGTTCCTGTGCGGGTGACCTCTTGGCGGTCGGGGCACAACGTCAGGGCCTCCTGGTGGCTCGGGGTCGCGATCCCGACCGAGCAGCACCAGGAGGCCCTGTGTCGCCGTCTTCCGTGCTCGCGTCTTCGGAGTCCAACGCGCCGTCTCCGGCGTGTGACCGTCTCGCGCACGGGCTCGGGCGGGACGGCGGGAAGAAGGCGGGCGGCCGCAAGCGGGGTGAACACCCCCGGCCGCACCTGGAGCGCCCCTCCCCGCTCGCCCTCCTCCCGCTGTTGTCGTGGACGACGGCGATCATTCCCGGGCTTCGCTGCCGGCCGGCCCTCGGGACAGGGCTCGCGGTCAGGCCACGTCGCCCAACGCCGCAACCAGCAGCCCGCAGCGGGTGGGCCTCAGGAGCACCTGGCGCACCTTGGCGAAGAGGGTGACCTGATCGCCGTGCGAGGAGTGGCCCATGATCGCGCAGTTGGCCACCACATGCGCGTCGCTGCGCAAGTGAGGTCCGGTGGCGTCGCGCGGTACGGTCCAGTCGACCCGGTCGAAGGCTTCGGACGCCTCGGAGGCGAACAGCCCGGCGACCGAACGGGCGCTCCGGGGAAGGAGGTTGAGGGCGAACTCCCCGAGGGTGAGCGCCGCTTCGGCGGTGGGGCTTCCGCTGCGCAGGCTCACCAGGACGGCGGGCGGATCGAGGGTGACCGTCGACAGAAAGGTGCACGCCGTGCCCCAGGGGCGGGCCTCGGTGTCGAAGGCGGTGGCGATGGCCACGCCCGCGCGCATGCGTGCCGCCAAGCGCTTCATGCCGTCGGCGCCGGCCGGGCGCATCCGATGGGCCGCGCGCGTACGCGCTGTTCGGATCACGCGATGCTCCGCGCGCTGCTGGCCGGACGGCTGCGTGGCACGGGACACGGTGCCGCGGTCCGGTCGCCCGCTCCCTTGCGACGAAGGACTCGACTCCAGAAACTCGCGTCGTTCATGGCACCCTCCTGAGCTGTGCGGCAGCGGATATCCCATCGCGCCGTGGCTGTTCAGGAGAAGCGCGGCCCTCTCGACGGGTCCCGGGAATTCGGAACCTCACCTGGAAACCGGGGGCCGCGCTCCGCCGTCGGCCTCTGCCCGAGTACAGGAAACGCTCTGGACATTACCAGCGGAATTCGCTTCGCAGCAGATAGTTACCGCATGAATGCGCGTGTGTTTCCCACATGCCACCGGGCGTTCAGTGCTGTTCGGCGCCCTCCGCGTCGGGACCGGTGCGCGGCAGGACGGCGAGGGCGAGCAGGACGCCGCCCACCACGACCACGGCACCGATCAGCATGCCGAGCGCGTAGCCGTCCGTGAGGGCCTCCATCGTGCCGGAGTCCCCGGTGCGCGCGTTGGCGGCGGTGCCCAGGGCGGCCAGCCCGAGCGCGGCGCCGATCTGGCGCGAACTGTTGAGCAGACCCGAGGCGGCGCCCGCCTCGTGGGCCGCGACCCCCGTGGTGCCGAGGGAGGCCATCGGAGCGAGACAGAGCCCGATGCCGATGCTGGCGACGATCGACGGCCCGAGGACGTCGGTGGCGAACGAACCGTTGGCGGTGAACAGGCTGAACCAGGCGAATCCGATCCCGGTCAGCGCACCGCCGATGACGAGCACCATCCGGGGCGCGAGACGGCCGCCCAGCTTGATGGCGAGCACCGAGCCGAAGACGACGCCGAACGCGAGCGGCAGGAATTCGACGCCGCTGCGGGCAGGGCTGCTCCCCAGCACGCGCTGGAGGTACAGGGAGACGAAGTAGAAGGCCGACGCCATGGCGCCGCCGAGGAGGAGGACGAAGACGTTGGCGCCGGCGACCGAGCGGTTGCGGAACAGGCCGAGCCGGATGAGCGGGTCGCGGGAGGTGGTCTTCTCCACGAAGAGGAAGGCGACCAGCAGGACGACGGCCGCGGCCAGCGTCGTGAGGGTCGTGGACGAGGTCCACGGGTGCTGGTCGGTGCGGACGATGCCGAACACGAACAGGCCCATGCCGGCGGTGGCGAGGACGGCGCCCAGCACGTCCGGGCGGCCGCGCTCGACCGAGGGCCCGTCGGCCGCGATGCCGCGCCAGGCCAGGACCAACGCGACGACGACCATCGGCACGTTGACGAACATCACCCACTCCCAGCCCGCGTACTCGGTGAGCAGACCGCCGATGAGGACGCCGAAGGCCGCGCCCGCGGCGTTCACCGCGCTCCACACACCGAACGCCTTCACGCGTTCCGGGCCGGACGGGAAGGTCGAGGTCAGCAGCGCCAGCGCGGCCGGAGCCAGCGCGGCGGCCCCGATGCCCTGCCCGGCCCGGGCGGCCACCAGATGCCCCGGTTCCGTCGCGAAGCCGCCGAGGAGGGAGCCGATGCCGAACAGGGTGAGGCCGATCAGCACGAGCCGCTTCCGGCCGAACAGGTCGGCGATCTTGCCGCCCAGGAGGAGCAGCCCGCCGAAGGTGAGGGCGTAGGCGTGGATCACCCAGGTCAGGCCCACTTCGCTGAAGCCCAGGCTGGTGCGGATCTGGGGGAGTCCGACGTTCACGACCGACAGGTCGAGGGACACCATGAACTGCACGACAGCCACCGCGGCGAGCGTGAGCCCCGGCCGGGCGCCCCCATCAGTGGCCGGCGTTTCCTTTAACGAATCCGTATTGGTCACTGCGTCTCAATCTCTCTGTCGTCGCGTGTCTCGGTGGATTTTCGAACGCTTTCTAAAATGACATCGCGGCAGTGTACTGTCCATCAAGTAACCTGAGAAGTAACCCAATTGAGTCACGTCAGACGAGCTGGGCGCGGGCCACCCAGTGGTGGTCGTGGGGCGGGCAGAGCCGCTCGGGCGGAGGCGGCGCCCACGCGCAGTCGCCCGCGGCGAGCCGGCTCAGCGTGTACGCCTCCGACCGCCAGCCGTGCCGGTCGAGGAAGCCGCCGAGGTCGTCGATGCCGAGCCGGAACGCGGACCCCCGGGACTCCATGAACGCCAGGAACCTCGCATTGGCCGGATCCTGGAAGTACGCGGCGTGCGGTGCGTCGACGAGCAGCTGGGAACCGCGACTCGACAGCTTTCCGACGTCGGTGACCAGCCGGGTGAAGTGTTCGACGCGCAGGTACGGAAGCAGTCCCTCGGCGATCCACACCGCGGGTCTGTCCGGTTCGTAGCCCGCGTCCACCAGCCGCTGCGGCCACGTCTCGCCGCGGAGGTCCTCGCTCAGCGCCACCCGACGGCAGGTGAGCCGGTCCGCGACCGGAGCGAGCAGGGTCTCCTTCGCCTCCAGCTGGCCCGGCAGGTCGACCTCGAAGTACCGGGTGCCGGCCGGGAGTCCGAGGCGCCAGGCCCGCGTGTCGCCGCCCGCCGCCAGGCACACCACCTGCGTGATGCCGTCGGCGACGGCCCGACGCAGTGCGAGGTCGCCGAAACGCCCCCGCACGATGACGGAGCCGACCGTGCCGCCCGCGGCCAGCGCCTCCTCCGCCATCCTCCTCGACCGCGGCGTGCACAGCAGTTCGGCGTACTCGTCCGCCAGGTACGGGTCGGGACGGTCGTTCTCCATGGCCCTGATGACGGCGGTGATGAAGCCGGTCTCCTTGACGGCTGCCGCCTCGTCGCTCTGCCGTGCCGTGTCTGTCACTCCGCACTCCCGATGTCGCGCCGCACGGTCGGCCGCCGACGTCGGCCGACAGAGAGAGTGGGCCGCGAGTTGACCCACTCCTGATCGAACTTCCCCGTCTCCGCGTAGCTGCGGGAGATCTCCGCGAGTTCCTCCTCGCTGAAGAAGTCCCCGATGCTTTCGAACCCCCGCGGGGCCCTCTGGTGCGCCAGCGTCAGCATCCTCTCGGGCCCCATGGAGCGGTTGCTCCTCTGCAGTTCCGTCATCTGGGGCAGACGGTCCGCCTCGTACGCGCGCAGGGCGTCGGCCGGGTCGGAGTGCGAGGCGAGGTGCCACGCCAGCACCCGCGCGTCGACGACGGCCTGCGTGGCGCCGTTGGACCCGGCGGGGTACATCGCGTGGGCGGCGTCCCCCAGGAGCGTCACGCCGCCGAACGACCACTGGGGGACGGGGTCCCTGTCGGCCATCGGGTACCGGTGGATCCGTTCGGTGTCCTCGAGCAGGCGGGCCAGGTCCGTGTCCGGCGGTGACCAGTCGCCGAACTCGCGCAGGAGGAGCCTTCGCATCCCGGGGAGGTCCTCCGGGGGAGCGCCGTCGGCGGTGAAGTCCGGTGAGGCGGCGACCCAGTTGACGAGACAGCGGCCCGTCGTCCCGTCCCTGTCGATCGGGTACAGGACGAGCCGCCTCCTGTCGTCCCCCAGGACGACCATGGAACGACCGGTCAGGAACCCGCGGCCCCAGGCCGTCCCCCGGTACATCGTCACGCCGTTGGTCCGGGGCGGGCCCTCGTCCGGGTAGAAGGCGGCGCGCACGGCCGAGTGAATGCCGTCCGCCCCGACGAGGACGTCGGTCTCGACCGTGCGCCGGGCGCCGTCCCCGTACGCGAAGACCCCTCGCGTCCTGCCTCTTCCGTCGTCCAGGCCGACGAGCCGGGCGCCGGTGACGATCGCGCCGTCGCCCAGGCGACGCCGGACCTCCGCCGCCAGGACCGCGACGAGCCGGGAGCGGGACACGGAGAGCTGGGGCCATGTGTGGCCCGCCGACCGTCCTCGGTCCTCCCGCCACACCAGGCGGCCCTGCGGGTTGCACATCACCAGTTCCCGCGTCTGGACCGCCTGGTGCCGCAGCTCTTCCAGCAGCCCGAGTTCCGCCAGCTCACGGACGGCGTTGGGCAGGATGTTCAGGCCGAATCCGAGCGGACGTGGACGGGGAGCGGCCTCGAAGACGGTGACGTCCTCGAAGCCCGCGGCGTGAAGACTCGTCGCGGTGGCCAGTCCGCCGATTCCGGCCCCGACAATCGTGATTCTCATCGCCCTTCCCCACTCCGGGTCGTGACAGTGACCTCACTGCGCGGCGGTCGAGCCGGTCGCGGCCTGGTTCTGCCGGGTGAGGGTGAGGATCTCGTCGAGGAGGTCCGTGCTTCCCCCGCCGCTGCCCAGTTCGTAGAGCCGCAGCTCCTCCTGGTAGGCGCGCCGCGCCATCACCAGATGCTTGCCGCGGAACGAGGCCAGTGTCCTGAGCGCCTCCCGCAACGCCCGCACGCCGGCCTGTACGTGCCGCGTCTCGTCCGGCGAGAGGGAAGCTCCGAGGGCCGCGGCGTAACGGGAGGCCAGGGACGGCACCGCTCTCCATTCCGCGTACCGGTCCCGCCAGTCGGGGAGCGTGTGCGAGGCGAGTTCGTCACAGAACGCCAGGTACTCCTCGCTGCCCCGGTCGGATGCCCACAGCAGTACGTCGACCAGGAAGAGGGGGACATGGGCCGCGGCCGGGCCCATGTACGTGCGGCCCGCCACGCGGACGTCCTCGAAGTACGGGCGGAGCTCGCGGGCGAAGAACTCGTGCGAGACGCCCGCGAGGACGCTCCGCATCGCCGTGTCGACCGCCGCGACTCGGGAGTTGAGGCACGCCCAGTCGTCGGCCTGCTCGGGACTGCGCGGGTCCAGGGCGCACAGGGAGCGGCCGGCGTCGAGGGCGAGCACCAGTTCCGGTACGCAGGTGCGCACGGCGCCGATGAGGCTGCGCTCCATCGGGTGCCCGGTGTAGAGCCGCTCGCGCTCGCCCACGGGGTTCCAGCACGTGTAGTGGTAGACCGTGTCACGGGGGATCAGGCCCGTACGCCGGCCCAGCAGTTCGAACGGCGCGGTGGCGCCCGCGATGACGTCGAAGGCCACCACGCCGTGCCTCCTGAGGCTGCCGAGGTACATGCCCAGGTCGCGCATCGCGGCGAGGCATTCCGGCAGCGTGAAACCGGCGATGCTCTCCGCCGTGGGGAGCGCATCGCCGAGGACCCGCGCCAACGCGTCGACGTCCGCGGATTCGTTCATCTTGGGAAGTTGCCGGAGGTCGTCGTCGAGGTGCAGCGGATCGAGCCGTCTGACCCCCTCGCCGAAGTCCTCGGAAGCGAGGTCTATGTGCGCTCTGGAATGCATCTGAACCAACTTCCGGTGGGATCCCTTGGTCACGTGACGGCGCAGAAGGGGTGCGAGCCGCCCTCCCCTCCCGGCCCGCGACCTCTGTACGCCGCCGGGGCACCGGGCCGAGGAGGACGGCTCGCGGATTCCCGCGCCCGGGCGCACACCGGGCGCGGTCTCTTTCAGACTGCGGCCCGCTCAGTGGCCGATCGCAGGGCCGCGATGATGACGTCACTGGCGAAGTCGATGTCCTGCGGGCTGTGGGCGGCCGTCGCGTTCAGACGCAGGCGGGAGGTACCGGGGGCCACCGCCGGCGGCAGCGCCGAGAGCACGAAGACGCCCTTCTCCTGGCAGAGCCTCGTCCCTTCCAGGGCGACGAAGTCGTCTCCCACGATGACGGGAGTGATCGGCCCCAGGACGTTCGGGACGTTGAAACCCGCGTCCTGCAGACGGCTTCGGAGGTGGTTCGTGTTCCGCTGCAGCAAGGAGCGGCGCTGAGCGCCCTCCTGCTGGAGCACACGCAAGGCGGCAAGGCTGGCGGCAGCTCCCATCGGGGACGACGCGCCGCTGAACATGTACCCCCGCGTGCAGAACCGAAGCGCGGCGATGATCTCTTCCGAACCGGCGACGAAACCACCGGAGGACGGGATGGTCTTGCTGAGGGTGCCCATGACCAGATCGACGCTGCCGGGCAGTCCGAAGTGGTCCTCGACGCCTCCGCCGTTGGGCCCGATCACGCCCAGGCTGTGGGCCTCGTCGACGAAGAGCAGGGCGTCGTAGCGCCGGCACAGTTCGGACGCGCCGGGAAGGTCGAAGACGTCCCCGTCCATACTGAAGATGCCGTCCGCCACGACTATTTTGGTGGCGTCCGCAGGCGCTTGGCGCAGCAGCTCCTCCAGGTGGCCCATGTCGTTGTGGCGGTAGACGCGTACGGTCGCACCGAGGGTCTTGGCCGCCATGCATCCGTCGACGATGCTCGCGTGGTTGAGTTCGTCGGAGAGCACCCAGGTGCCGGGCTTGGCCATCGCGGACAGCACGGAGTAGTTCGTCACGAAGCCCGAGCTGAACACCAGGGCGTCCGCCCTGCCCACCCATGCGGCGACTTCCCGCTCCAGCTCCCGGTGAAGGTCGAGACTGCCCCCCAGGACCCGTGAGCCGAAGCACCCCGTCCCGAGGGAGTCCGCCGCCTCTTTCGCCGCTTCGTTGATCCGTTCGTCGCCGAGCAGACCCAGGTAGTCGTAGGTGGTCAGCACCATTCTCGAGGAGCCGTCACCGAAAGTGGCGTGTACACCGTCGTACTTGGCAACGGTCCCCTCGTACAGGTGACGCAGATCCCCCAGATTGGGCTGGCGTGTCTGCAGGTGGCTGAGCACGCGAGTCACGCTGTTCTGCCTGGCCTCGATCGTCATGGTTCCCTCCGGTTCGGTGGCTTTCTCCATCAATGCGTCTCCTTCATCCGGCGCATGGGCATGTGGGGACGTGTCCGCGCCGTTCACCGCCGGATCGCCACGGCGAACGACAGATCGGCCCAGGAGCCGACCCACACCGCTACCGGCTCGTCGCGGTACGAGGCGACCAGCCCGTCGCCGGACCGGCGCAGCCCGATCCGCCAGAACGTGAAATCGCCGAGCTTTCCCATGCTGCTCAGGGCCTTGAAGGCCGCTTCCTTCGCGGTGAACAGATCCCGCGCGGTGTACCCGCCGGCCGGCGCGAGCAGCGTGCGCCGCTCGTGCTCGGACAGGACGAACGCCGCCATGCGAGGACTGACGGCCGCGCTCTCGATGTCGACGCCGACCGCCTCGGCCCCGGGGACCACCACCGCGACCGCCCGGCGCTCGGTGTGGGAGATGGACCCGGCGAAGCCCCGGGGGAAGCGTGGCCGCCCGTCGGCCTCGCGGGGAACGATCCGGTCGGCCGATCCGGCGGCCGCGAGAGCCTCGGCGGCCGCGCGGCGCCCCGCCGCGGACTGCTGAGCCGGTCCGTAGGGGCGCGCCACCGGGTGGAACGCGACCGACGCCTCGGGACCGACACCCGCCGGCGGTTCCCACGCGACAGCCACCGGACGGCCCCGTGCCCTTCAGTTCCGCAGCGCCAGGACGTGCCGCGCCAGCGAGTCGATCGAGCGCAGCGCCTCCGGTTCGACGTCGTCGTCCCACTCGAACCCGAACGCGTCCTCCATCGCCACCAACAGGCTCACCAGGCCGGTGGAGGGCAGTCCGGCCTCGCGCAGGGAGGCGGAGTCGGGGACGCCGTCGGCGAACCGCTCGCTGCCGAACAGGTCGACCAGCAGTCCGCGGATGCGCTGCCGGATCTCGGCCTCCACGTCAGGCACGCGATTCCACTTCCTCCACGAACGCGCCGACGAGCGCCTCGAAGCCCTCGGGGTCGTCCAGGAACGGCACGTGGCCGGCGTTCGGGATGATCTCGCAGCGCCCGTCGGGGAACAGTGCGGCGACCTCGTGGCCGCGCTGCGGGTTCAGCAGCATGTCGTCGTCCCCGATGACGAGCAGGGTGGGCGCGGTCACGCGGGACAGCAGCGTGGAACTGGGGTCGCCCGTCTGGACGAGGGCCATCCCGTTGGCGAGCTCCTCGGGGGTGGACATCGCCATGAAACTCTCCCGGAGGCCGAGGAATCCCGGCGTGCCGCCTTCCTCGTTCATCTGCCCGCTGATCACCTGGGCGTAGATCTGGGTGTACAGGGCGGCCATGCCGTGGCTCTGCATCAGCAGCAGCCACGAGCGGTTGAACTGCCGGTGGCGCCGCATGCCCTCGAGGCCGAAGACCGGTCCGGCCAGCACCAGGCCCTTGACCCGGTCCGGGTGCGCGAGGGCCACGTCCCTGGCGAGCTGCGAGGAGGAGGACGTGGCGAGCAGGTACGTCGCGTCGACCTCCAGCGCGTCGAGCAGCCCGATCAGGTCCGCCGCGTGCTCTTCCCAGGTCGGCTCCCGGTCGAGCCGTGCGGACGCGCCGTGGTTGGCCAGGTCGTAGCTCACGACGCGGTGGTTCTTCACGAGCGCCTGGGTGTGCGCGCGCCAGAACGGAGCGGTGAGGAAGAAGTTGTTGAGCGTGGTGATGACCGGGCCCTCACCGCTGGACTCGTAGTAGAGCTCGACGCCCTCCCTGGTGCGTATGCGGGGAGTGTCGTCGCGGTACGTCAGGTCGTACGGCTGCTGGGCTTCACTGTCCGACACGGGTTTCCGTCCTTCTCTGAGTTTCTGTGGTCTGCGGACCGTGCAACACGTCCGCGTACGCGGCGACGACGTCGGCCGCCGAGGCTTCGGCGGAGACCGCGGTGCAGGACCGGCCGCAGTACAGCGCCATCTCCTCGATCCGCCCGCTGGTCGCCTCGGTCGGCACCGCCGCGCTGAACCGCGGCACCAGATACGGCTTCCCCTCGACCACCGTTCGGCCGATGAACTTCCTGGGCTGTCCGGGATCGGCGGTCACGGCCGTCGCCAGCACCCGGTGCCTGCGGCCGGGCCACCCGATCTCGTAGACGTCGGTGATCACGGTGTCGCTCGCGTCGGCCGCGGTCACCGCCGACTTGAACCGGCCGTGGGCCCGCGACTCGTGCGCGACGACGAACGCGGTGCCGAGCAGGATGCCGTCGGCTCCGGCGGCGAGGGCCCGCTCGGCCTCGGCCGGCCCGCCGATGCCGCCCGCGGCGGCGAGGCAGGCGTCGGGCAGCCGGTCACGCAGTGCGGCGACCAGCTCGTCCCGCCGCATGGTGCCCAGCAGGTGGCCGCCCGCCTCGATGCCCTGGGCCACCACCACGGCGCCGTGCTCGGCCGCGCGTACCCCGTCCTCGACGGTCCCCACCTGGACCACGAGGTGCCGTCCCGCCGCGGTGACCCGTTGGAACACCGCGTCCTCGGGCATGCCGAACAGGGACACGTACACGTGCCGCGGCGTCTCGGCGAGCACCTGCGCCAGCTGGCGGTCGAACTCCTCGGGCCCGACCACCTCCGGGATCAGGTTCACGCCGACCGGCCGGTCGGTGCCGGCGACCAGTCGTTCCAGTAGGGCCGACAGCGCGTCGCCGACCAGTTTGTACCCGCCCACGCAGCCCGCCGCGCCGGCCCGGGACACCGCGCAGGCGAGTTCCGTGCCCGCGACGCCGCCCATGCCCGACTGGAGTAGGCTCACCTCGGTACCGAGTACCGCCGCCACCGTGGAGCGCATCAGCCGATGCCCTCCAGCGCGGACACCGCCGCGGCGGTGGTGCCGAACCGGTCGGTCAGGGCGTGCACCCAGCGCTCCAGGCCGAAGGCGAGGCAGCTGGTGTGCGCCGTCTCGTCGCCCGCCTGGATCTCGCACCGCTCGCCGAAGAAGTTCCGGTGGTAGTTGACGGAGCCGATCGCCACGCCGTTGACGACGAACTCCTCCTTCACCGGGAACAGCCGCTGCATCTTCGCCTTGCCGCCGTTCTTGTCGAAGAACGGATCGGTGGCGACCTCCAGCTTGAGGTCCAGGCCGAGTTCGGCGCACAGGGCCGTCACCGTGTCCTTGGCGCGGGTCAGGTGGGCCTTCGCGGCCTCCTCCGGCCCGACGCAGACGATCTCCCGCATGGTGAAGCCGAGCAGCCGCCGCAGGCCCTGGTAGTGGTCCTCGTTGCGGAAGCACGTACCGACCGTGGTCCGCAGCGTGCCCTCGGCGGGCAGCGTGGAGCCGGCCAGGTCCAGGTAGATCGAGTAGCACGCCGCCGAGGGCAGCGCGAACGCGGTCGGCTCCATGACCTCGGTGGGCATCAGGTCGACCGGCCGGGAACTCTGCCCCAGGTGGGCGCCGAGGCGCTGGGGATCGAACCGGGTCGCGGTGAAGCCCAGGTGCGGGAAGTTGTCGTAGTAGTCGAAGGTGTCCAGGTCCTGACAGCGCATCAGGAACGGGTACCGGAACTCCGGGGCGCCCCAGTCGCCGGCCCAGCGCAGGACCAGCGCGTCGAACGCCCGCAGCAGTCGCAGCTGGCCTCCGTCGAGAACTCCCAGACCGTTGTCGGTCGCCGCTGTGGTCATCGTGCCACTTCCTTCGTGAAGAACGCCGCCGCGATCGCGTCGAGCGTGCGGAAGTCGTCCAGGTCCACGTCCTCCGGATCGATCGGCTCGCCGGTCAGCTCCTCCAGCAGGAAGATGAACTCGACGAACGCCAGCGAGTTGATGGCCCGGCTGTCGATCAGGTCCAGATCGCTGGGCAGGTCCTCCAGCTTGGGGTTGCGGCTCAGGATGAACTCCCGCACCGCCTGCATCGGTTCGGCCGTCACTTGATCAGTTCCATTCCCACGCCCGCCTTCGACAGGAACTTCCTCGTCCGCTTCAGGATCTGGTCGTGCGCCTCCACCCGGGCCGGGTGCTCCAGCGCACGGCGGCGCAGCGCGAGCGCGTCCGGGATCCCCGCGTCGCGGTAGGCGGCCGGGTTGTAGAGGGTCGCGATGCTGTACTGGAGGTAGTTCTCCAGGTACTCGGCGACCACCGGCACCTCGTCCGGGTCGCGCTTGACCACCTGGCCGAGCAGGTTGGTGAAGATCATCCGGCCGAACGCGACGTGCCGGCTCTCGTCCTGGTGGTGCACCCGGTTGATCTCACGGGCGATGTGCGGCAGCGACTCGTCGGTCGCCATGTACGCGTTGTAGTAGTCGACGATCTCCTCGAAGATCAGGATGCGTGCGAACACGATGAGCTCGCGCGCCACCGGCGACAGGTGCTGCACCGAGTCGGCCTTCAGCGTCGGCTGCGCCGGGTACAGCTTGCCGCCGTAGCGCAGGCAGAACTGCGCGAAGAACCACATGTGCTCGTTTTCCTCACCGATGAAGTGGTGCAGGAACTCCGAGGCGTCCGCATAGGTCTTCTCGTGGATGCGCATCACGACCTCGCTGAGGAGTTCGCGAATTCCATGGATGTTGAGGCTGAAGAAATTGATCGCCTCATAGCGGGTCAGCGCGAGCTGCTGCTCACGCGTGAGCTCGTCCCACATCGGGGTACCCGCCAGCGTGGTGAGGCTCTCGCTCATCCAGGGCATGTCCGGCTCGATCGTGTCAGGCCAGTCGAACATCGTGTACGGGTTGTAATACCCGGATTCGGCCATGCTCTCCAGCCGGTCCAGCTCGAGCACGATCGGTTCGATCTCAGACACCGCCATTTACTCGCCCTTCCGCACAATGATGCAAATAATTCGGCTTCAACGAGCCGATCGGATGTCCGCGCGCACATGGGCCGGCACTGGTGAACCGCATTCGTGGTGACCGAAGGAGGCGTTACCCGAAGCGGTGGACTGAATCACCTTGTTGTACGTCGACCCCAGGCACAGTTCCTGGAAGTCCTTGGTATCCGGAGACAGCCGCGCGGCCAGCTGCGCCTTGGCGATGTCGACGCTCTTGAGGACCCCGTCCTCGTCCTCCACCTCCACGCACGCGTGCGGCAGGTCGAGGGCGCCGCCGAGCACCCCGCAGAACCAGCCCCGCTTCGCCTCGGCCCGGTACCCCGCCTCACGGAACCGCTCGGCCAGCAGCAGGCTCGCGGCGATGCAGCTGGTCGAGCCCAGCTCGTGCACGAGCTTGTAGTCGGCCTGCATGGCGACCGGGATCATCTGCCAGCGGTAGCCGGCATCGAGGTAGTCGTGGGTCAGGGTGCGCAGCTCGGGGGAGACCAGAGGCGTGCGTGCGCCCGTCGTGGTGATCGTCGCCCCGTACTCGGCCGTCCCGGAGCCCGGCTCCGGGGCCGCCCCGCCGGTGATGCTTCCGCCGAAGCGGACGACGTCGGGCGCCTCGAAGCGCCAGGGCGCGGGCCCTTCGCACTCCGGGCACTCCAGGCGGACGCGGAAGTCCCAGGACTTCGGGCGCAGCAGCGGCTCGACCGGACGGCCGGCGAACCGGAACAGCATGCGGAACGTCAATTCCGGCTGCGTGTCCGACTTCTGTGAATACATGCCGAGGTTGTACAGGTCGTTCATGTCGAAATAGCGCACTCCGGCACGTTCCTCGAACGGCAGAGACGCCTCGACCAGCCTGTCGATCTCGGCCGGGCCGCAGCGCAGCAGCTCCTGTGCCACGGTCTCCGACTCGGTCTTCTTCGAATACTCGGCGGGCACGAATTCGATGGAATCCGCCACCTTTTCCCAGGGTGTGCCCGGGACTTCTGTTCGGTCTGACACGGGCTACCCCTCCAGCAAGAAGAAAGCGCCGACGGTTCGGGTCCGCCATGTGCGGACACCCCTGGCTCCTGCCTGAATCCCCGGAACGGGCTCGACGGTACCAGTCTGCAATTGCTCTGCAACAGGCCGATTTCACACGCTCCCCCGTGCGTTTTGCACAGAGAAAATCGACGACCGGCTACGCCTTTCCGGCTGCGGCGCCGACACCCGAGGCCGCGATCCGCAGTTCGCCGTGCTCGTAGCGCCGCTTGCACTCCCTGCGCTGCACCTTGCCGCTCGAGGTCTTCGGCAGCGCCCCGCGCCGTACGACGACGATGTCGTCCGGCGTGATCCGGTGACCGCTCCGTATCGCCTCGTACACCCGCGCCCGCACGGCCGCGGCGCCGGGGGAGTTGAGGAGCCGGCCGTCCGCCTCCACGACCAGCACGAGCCGCTCGGTCACCCCGTCGTCGCAGGAGAAGGCGCTCACGCTGTTCGGGTGCAGACCCGGCACGGCACGTTCGGCGGTCAGCTCGAAGTCCTGCGGGTAGTGGTTCCGGCCCTTGCGGATGATGACGTCCTTCAGGCGGCCGGTGACGTACAGCTCGCCGTCGTGCAGGAAGCCGAGGTCGCCGGTGCGCAGATGAGGCCGGTCGGAGGCCGCGTCCTCACCCACGAGACGTGCCCGGAACGTCTCCTCGGTCTCCTCGGCCCGCCCGAGGTAACCGGCGGCCGTGCAGGGGCCGTCGATCCAGATCTCGCCGACCCGTCCCTCGGGCAGCGCCCGCCGGGTGCCGGGGTCCACGATCCGCACCCGGGTGCGGCCTGCCGTACCGCCGTTGCTGACCAGGGGGACCGCGCCCTCGGTGTCTTCGCCGACGGGCCGCACGACGCCTTCGCCCAGGGCCGCCGCGGAGACCCAGAGCGCGGTGGGCTCCTGGTCCGCGCGGGAGG
The DNA here is from genome assembly GCF_040613865.1 of Streptomyces sp. NPDC006197. Lineage (NCBI taxonomy): Bacteria > Bacillati > Actinomycetota > Actinomycetes > Kitasatosporales > Streptomycetaceae > Streptomyces > Streptomyces sp. NPDC006197. Next base: position 28,563 of record NZ_JBEXSZ010000013.1, read on the forward strand.
CGGTGGTCTTGAGCGTGTTCTCCGCCAGACCGTAACCGGGGCTCATGGCACGTGGGTTGAAGCCGTACGGCGCGAACGCGTCGATGAACGACCGGAGGGCGGCCCAGCGCACCGGCTCGGCTCCGTTGGCGGCCGTCCGCCAGCGCGACAGGTCGCCCACGGCGCCGGCCTTGCCCTCCGCGGCGGCCCGCGCGCACAGCTCGTAGGCGAAGCTGGGCGCCGCCGAGTGCGTTCCGCCGAACCGGGCGATGGCTTCGAGCCAGCGTGCCGGGCGGCGGATGAACGCCTCGGGTGCCATCAGATACGCGGGCATGCCGGCCCACAGGGGCATGACGATGCCGAAGAGCATGCCCATGTCGTGGAAGTGGGGCAGCCAGCTGACCACGGTGCCGTCGGGCTCGCACGGGCACGCCTCGTCGGTCTCGGCCGCGTTGGCGAGGAAGTTGGCGTGGGTGACCACCACGCCCTTCGGGTACCCCGTCGAGCCGGACGTGTACTGCAGCAGCGCGGTGTCCCCGGGGCTCGGCAGCGGCGGCTGCGGGGCGTTCGCGTCGTACTCGAGGGTGTCGGTGGCCAGCAGGGTGAGCCCGTCCAGGGCGGGCAGGTCGCCGAACCTCTCCCGGAGGTCGCGGGCGTCCTCGGCGGTGGTCAGCACGGTCGAGGTGCCGGCGTCGTCGGCGATCCGGCGCATCCGGTCCACCTCTTCACGCCGCCGGGGCATCTGGACGGGAGCACCGGCCACCCGCCCGTACATGCACCCCAGGACGGTCCTGACGAACTCCAGGCCCGCGGGGTACATGAGCACGGCGCTGCCGCCGGCGAGGCCGGCGGCGGCGAAGGCGGCGGCCCGCCGACCGGCGATCTCGTGGAGCTCGCGGTAGGCGAGCGTCTCGTGGGGCACCTCGCCGTCGCGCAGATAGACGAAGGCGGTCTCGTCCGGTTGTTTGTCGCTGCACAGCCGCAGGGCGTCGGGAACGGTACGCACGTCTGCGGTCGGCTGCGGTTCGGTGGTGCTCACGTCAGGATCTCCTTGTCGGCCGGTCGTGCACGGAAGAGTTCGGCGGGGAGGCCCGGGGCCGCGGCGCCCGGGGCCTCGAAGGCCGACCGGGCGCGTCGTGGTGCCCGCCGCGCGCGTACGGCGGGCCGCCGGGGCCGGTGTGGTCGAGGAGCGGTCCAGGTCAGGAGTCGGACGGTCCCGGCGGAACGGCGTTGCCGGCCGGGACGGGGGCGTCGGCGGACGGGCTTTCGCCGGGTTCGCCGAGCGGCCTCGGGGCGGGGGCCCCGGAACCGGAGGAGCGCTGGCGGGGGACCCGGCGTGGCTCGTTTCCCCGTCCCGGGGCGTCCGCCGCCGTCGTGAGGGTCCTCTCCAGCGCGTCCAGTACCGCGGTGGTCGCCTCCGCGGCCGCCGGGACGAGGTCGGTCAGGAGCAGGTAGCCGTGCACCAGGCCCGGACCCGGGACGTGTTCCACCGGGACGCCGGCGGCGGCCAGCCGGGCCGCCAGTTCGACCCCCTCGTCGTGCAGCGGATCGAACTCGGCCGTACCGAGCACCGTCGGCGGCAGCCCGTGCAGATCGGCGCGGAGCAGGTCGATCGCCGGGTCGGTGCTGTGCCGCGGATCCTGCACGTACTGCTCGTAGTACCAGCGCAGATCGTCGGCGTCCGTCAGGTAACCCGAGCCGTAGGCGCGGATGGACTCCGACTTCATCTCCGGGTCGGCCGGCGGGTACACGAGCAGCTGCGCGGCGAAGTCGACGTCCCCGTGGTCGCGTTCGTGCAGGGCGATCCCCACGGCCAGACCGGCCCCCGCGCTGTCGCCGGCGATCACGTGCTCGCGGCCGGGGAACGCGGCGGCCGCCCATTCCGCAGCGGCGGTCCCGTCCTGGAGGGGGCCGGGATAGGGATGCTCCGGCGCGCGCCGGTAGTCGGCGGAGACCACGACCGCTCCGAGGGCGGCGGCGACGCGGCGGCAGACCGTGTCGTGGGTGTCGACGTCGCCGACGGTCCAGCCGCCGCCGTGCAGGTACGTCACCAGGCGGCCCCGGTCGGTCACCGGCCGGTACGTCCGCACGCCGAAGCCGCCGTCCACGCCGTCGATCCGCTGATCGGTCACGCCGGCGACGGGTTCCCGGGTGGCGTCACGGCGCGTGTTGGCGGCGCTTTCGGCGTACCTCCGGCGCACCTGGTCGACCGTGAGCGTGCGCGCCGGGGCCTGTGGGTCGCCCGCCTGCCATGTGATCAAGGCGCGGATGAAGCGGTCCATGGGCACGAGACTCTCCTCGGGTCACACCGGCCAGGTAGTCAGCAGACGCTCATCGGACCCCGTGCGATCGGGGCGGCCGCGAAGGCGGGCACGGCGGGCACGGCGGGCGGGCACGGCGCCGTCGCGCGTGACTATTCGCCCGACGCCGTGCGAACGGGCAGAGGATCGCCCGAATACGCCCGAATCAGGTGAGCGGGCGGGACAGTGGCCGATACCGGCACGCTACAACGCCGGCCCCCGTCTCTCGCATATGCAGTTCTCACGACTTGCGGTTAAAACTCCAGCCGCAGTTCGTGATCTTGATGTGTCTTGCTTCCGAGGGCGGCGCATGCGTCCCGTGAGAGTCGGGTGACAATCGGATTGGCCGCTGCTAGCGTGGGCGGCCATTAACGGGTAGAAGATGGGGGAGACATGTTCGCCGAGGTTGTGATCTTCTGTTCGCTCACCGGCCCCGCACTTCTGAGTTGACGTGCGACAGGCGGTCGCGGCGGTAGTCGGTGGCACTTTCGGCAGCTCCAGCTGCCGAGATCTCGTTCCCCACGCCCGAGCGCAAGACTTTCGAAGCGGCATTCGGACTCGTCGCCTCCGCTGAAATCGACATCTCGCCACACCACAGACTGCCCCGGACAGCCGCGTAGTCGACGGGTGTTCGCGATGACATGCCCGGATTGTCCGACCCTTGGCGCGAGCGGTGCACTGCGGTTATGGTCCTGCGCGCCAGGCGTATCGGAATGCCGTAATTCCGGTGCGACTTTCAACTTTCACCATGGTGAAAGGCGCCGGAGAAAGCACCGCCAGCCCTTCGCACACCAGTGCTAGTCTCGACGCGAGTTACCTGCCACGAGTCGGCTCGCCGCGGGTTCCGACAGGCGGCGAGATTCACGATGACGGCCGGCGAACCAGAAGGGCTGACAGCCCACACGGCTTGGCTGATGATCGACAATCTACGTTGGGGGACGAGTGAGAATCGATGTATTCATGTCCGACGGCCTGCATCTATCGCGTTTCGGGCTCACAGCACTGCTGGAGCGCCACGAGGACATCCGAGTCGTCGGATCCTCGGAGGACAACCTCAGCGCCCTGGAGTTCGCCCAATTACACAGCCCCGACGTAGTCATCCTCAGCTTAGAAGGCGCTGACAGCGACGCCATCTCCATTGCCGAAAAGATAGCGAGCCTCCCGGGCTGTCGCAGTATGCTGCTCGTCACGTCGTCCACCCGGTCGATCGTCCGCCAGGCATTCGCCGCCGGGATCGGCGGAATCGTCGAGCGAAGCATGCGGCCCCGCCAGTTCTTCGAAGCCATCCACCGTGTCCACCAGGGCGAAAGGGTCTTCGACGCGGAGCTGACGGTCGCCGCCCTGGTCAACGAGGACTGCCCGCTGACCGAGCGGGAATTCGCCGTGCTGGAGAACATCTCCCGCGGCGACACGATCGACGAGGTCGCGGCGCGGTTGCACCTCTCCCGAGGAACCGTACGCAACTACCTCTCGTCCGTGGTGGCGAAGTTGCATGCCCGCAACAGGATTGACGCCTTGCGGATCGCCCAGAAGTCGAACTGGATCTGACCCCGCATTCGCCGACGCGGACTCCGCGTGCGCCGGGGCCGCTCTCAAGGGACGTCGCGTCCCCTCCAGCCGTCCCGGCGCACCCGCTGCGTCGCGACAGCCCGGCCCCTTTGCCTCTCCACGACAGGACAGCCATGAAGGGCCAGACAACCCGTGAACATATCTGAGTTATTGACCCATGCGCTGCATGTGATCGCGGCGCTCACCGTCGTTCTGCTTCTGGCCCGCATGGGGCGGACGTGCGCCCGGTGGCTCCGGCAGCCGGAAGTCGTCGGGGAGGTCACGGCCGGGCTGCTGATCGGCCCCGCCGTGCTCGCGCTGGCCGACCGCGAACTGTTCGACATGCTGCTGCCGCCCTCCGTGCTCGCGGTGCTCAAACTGGTCGGCCAGACCGGGCTCGTCCTCTATCTGGTCGGTCTCGCCCACAAGTTGGCGCTGGGCTCGGAGGGACCGTCGAAGCGCACCCTGTCCGCCCTCGTCGCCGGCGCCTTCGCGCTGCCCTTCGTCACCGGCCTGATACTGGTGGGCGTCATCGAGGTCTCCGGCGACTCGGGGGCCCGCGGCGAAGCGTCGTTTCCCGCCTTCCTGCTGATGGTCGCGGTGGCGATGTCCATCACCGCGGTCCCCGTCCTGTCCCGCATCCTCGGCGACCGGGGCATGAGCGACTCGCTGGAAGGGCGGTTCTCCCTGGCCGCCGCCGTGGCCATGGACGGCCTCGGCTGGATCATGCTCACGCTCGCCATCGGACTCGGCGCCGGCAACCTCTCGGGGCTGGGCAGATCCGGCATCGCGCTCCTCGTGGGCGGCGGCTGCGCCTACCTGCTGCGCATGGGGCTGCGCACCGGGCCGGCGCGCCGGCTGTGCGTACGGATGCCCAAGACCTCCGCGACCCTCCTCGGCGCGGCCGCGCTGGGTACGGCGCTGCTGACCGAGCACCTGGGCATGACCGCCATCGTCGGCGCCGCGCTGGTCGGCCTGGCGATCACCGGTGACACCATGGCCGTATGGGCCGGGCCGGTGGCCTCCGTGTCGCGCGCCGGCCGGGCGCTGACACCCGTCTTCTTCGTCGTCACCGGCGTCACCGTGCTCATCGGCGCCTTCTCCGCGGCGCCCTGGCTGCTGATCGCCGCCGCCCTGGTCCTGGGCTGCGTGGGCAAGCTGGCCGGTGGCTACCTCGGAGCCCGGCTGGGCGGCATGGGCCGCACCGCGGCCTGCCGGGTCGGGGCCCTGATGAACACCCGGGGCCTCACCGAACTGATCGTGCTGGAGGCCGGGCACCGCGCCGGCATCCTGTCCGCCCAACTGGTTCTGGCCCTCATCGTGATGGCCCTGGCGACCACGGCGATGACGGGACCGCTGCTCAGCCTCGTCGACCGCGCCGAGCGGCGCCGCGGCACCGCACCGGCCGTCCCGCCGGCCTCCCACGCCGTGCCGGCGGAGAGCGGTTCCCGCTGACCGGATTTCACTCCTCTCGTCGGCTCGAAGAGAGGAACACCGCGCCGGGCATGTGAAATTCACAGGCCGTGGTGCGACTCTAACCTCGCGCGGATACCGCAACTGTGGATAGCGTGATCACCGGAAGTCCGGCGAGGAATCCTGGATTGCGATTCCGGGCGTTGCGTCGGCCGCCGAGCCGCCGGCACCCCGAAGTATCCGACCTTGTGCCGCTCCAAGCGACGTCTTCGAGCGCGATTAGGATCGAGGAGAAACCATGGCTCGCACAAAAACGTTCGCGCTGAGCGCCGAAGAGCTTGAACAGTTCGCCCGGGACGGCTACATCGGCCCCTTCGACCTGTATACCGAAGACGAGATGGAAGCCCATTTCAAGGAGATCAGGCCGAAGCTGCTCCGGACCAAGACGTCCATCTACAGCGGGGGGCAGACGGAGTCCGGCAACACGAACCTGGCGGCCAGCTACGACCGCCACCTCGACGTCGACTTCCTCGCCGAGCACATCACCCGGCCCGAGATCGTGGACCGGGTGTCGAGCATCCTCGGCCCCGACACGCTCTGCTGGCGCACCGAGCTCTTCCCCAAGTACCCGGGTGACGAGGGCACGGACTGGCACCAGGCGGACAACTTCTCCAGCGTCGACGGTGCCAAGCACCCGCACATCGTCTGGCCGGAGGACGCGGAGTTCGGCGGCACCATCACGGCCTGGACCGCCTTCACCGAGGCGACGGTCGACAACGGCTGCCTCCAGTTCATCCCGGGCACGCACACGTCCATGAACTACGACGAGTCGAAGATCATGGAGTACAACCCGGACGTCATCAACAAGGTGGAGAAGGACGGCGTCAGGCGCGGCCTCTTCGGCTACGACTACCGGCAGCTGCAGAAGGACCCGGACTGGTCCCCCGACGAGTCCAAGGCTGTCTCCCAGGTCATGCGCCGCGGGCAGTTCATCCTCTTCTGGTCCACGCTCATGCACGCCTCGCACCCGCACAGCGGCAAGACGGACCAGATGCGGCTCGGCTTCGCCTCCCGCTACCTCCCGACCCAGGTCAAGGTCTACCCGTACTCCGACGAACTCTACGAGTTCGGAGCGCGGGCCAGCCTCGAGAAGTTCGGCAACGTGCTGGTCTCCGGTGAGGACCGGTACGGCCACAACCGCTTCGTCGACACCACCGTCAACGGATTCCGCTTCCCGGTGCACTAGGAGAAACGACACATGAGCGACACGGACAACCGCATGGCCACTGAAACGCTGCAGGCGTGGGTCATCGACGAGTGCAAGCAGCTCGGCCTGCGGGTCACCGACGGGGCCGACGACTTCTTCGAGGCCGGCGGCACGTCGCTGACCGCGGTGAAGCTGATCGAGCGGGCGGAGCGAGAGTTCGGCGACGACTCGCTCCCCGCGGACGAGCTGTTCACCACGAGCAAGATCGCGGAGATCGTGGCCAGCATCCAGCGGAACACCAAGCCCGCCGACTCGGTGTCGGACTGACGGGGTGGGCGTGGCGGCGGCGGGCGACAAGTGGGTGATGACCCTCAAGGCGGTCGCAGAGCCCTCCGGGACGTTGATCTGCTTTCCCTACGCGGGCGGGAGCCCCGAGACCTTCCGTGCCTGGTGCGACGGGATCGCGGACGACGTCGAGGTGCTGTGCGTGGTGCTGCCCGGCCGGGGGCGCCGCCTCAAGGAAGCGCGCTACGAGCAGTGGCAGCCCTTGGTGGACGACGCCTTCGAGGCGCTCTCGCCGTACCTGAACCGCCGCCACGCCTTCTACGGGCACAGTTTCGGTGGCCGGCTGGCCTACGAGCTGGCCCACCGGGCCTCGGCCGAGTACCCGGGGCAGACGAGCCGGCTGTTCGTATCCGGCTGCCGGAGCCCCGACACGCCGCAACGACGCCCCTACATGCACCAGATGACGGAGAGCGATTTCCGCGGTGCGGTGGCGGACATGGGCGGCACGCCGGCGGAGCTGTTCGAGCAGGAGAACCTGATGCGCCTGCTCCTGCCGACCGTACGAAGCGAGATCCGGCTCGCCGAGATATGGGGTGACCGTCACACCTCGGGTGTGGACGTTCCCATCACCGCCATATACAGCCCGGACGATGCGATTGACAGCTGGAGAACCATGCACGGCTGGCAGAAATTCACCACGCGGCAGTGCGAGCTGGTCGAAGTTCCCGGCGGACATTTCTTCGTGGACAGCCACCCGGAGCACGTAACAAGAATCGTCAACACACGTCTGGGGAATGTGGATGGATAAGATCGCCTTCTCGGAAGAGGCTCTGTCTGTTCATCGGAAGATCAACAGGACCGATGCCGCGTATCCCGAGGAGAGCCTGAAGGAGCTCTTCGAGGCCGCCGTCGACCGCCGTCCGGAGGCCGTCGCGGTCGTCCACCAGGAGCGCACCCTCACGTACCGCGAGCTCAACGGCCTGGCGAACAGCCTGAGCGTGCGGCTCGCCGCTGCCGGAGTGGAGCCCGGCCACGTCGTGGGCCTGTCCGTCAAGCGTTCGCCGGAGATGATCGTCGCCATGCTGGCGATCATCAAGCGCGGCGCCACGTACCTCCCCGTCGACCGCACCTGGCCGGACGACCGCCTGAACGGCATCCTCGACCGGGCCGGCTGTACGGCCCTGCTGACCGACGCGCCGGACGAACTGAGGGCGCGCTTCGGACAGTTGCGGGTAGTGCCCGTCGACCCGCCGACGCTGGACGCCGACGAGAAGAACCCCTCCCTGCGGGTCGATCCGGATTCCCTCGCCTACATCGTCTTCACCTCGGGGTCGACCGGAACCCCCAAGGGCGTTCCGATCCGGCACCGGGGCGTCGTCCGCCTGGTGTCCGACCCCTCCTTCGTCTCCCTCGACGAGAACGCCGTCGTCCCGCAGCTGGCATCGGTGTTCTTCGACGCCGCGGCCTTCGAGATCTGGGGCGCGCTGCTGAACGGCGGGACGTCCGTGCTCTACCCGTCGGACCACATCCGGCTCTCGGAGCTGAAGCGGCTCGTGGAGCGGAACGGCGTCACGGCGCTCTTCATCACGACGGCCCTCTTCAACGTCATCGTGGACGAGGCCCCGGGCACGCTCGACAGCGTGCGGACGATCCTCACGGGCGGCGAGGCGCATTCCCTGGGGCACATCGAAAGGGCGCGGAAGCACTACGGCGACGGAAAGGTCGTCAGCGTCTACGGACCGACCGAGTGCTCGGTGTTCGCCACGCACTATCCCGTCCGGAGTTCGGTGCAGGGTGAATCCGCCCTGCCGATCGGTCTGCCCATCCAGAACACGTCGCTGTACATCGTCGCGGACGGCGCACTGTGCGCGCCCGGCGAGGTCGGCGAGGTGTGCCTGGCCGGCCCCGGCCTGTCCCCGGGCTATCTGGGCATGGACGAGCTGACGAAGAAGAAGTACGTCGAGTACGACATCGACGGCGAGAAGGTCGTGCTCTACCACACCGGAGACCGCGGTTTCTGCCGGGAGGACGGCAACGTCGTCTTCCAGGGCCGCCTGGACGACCAGGTGAAGGTCAACGGCTTCCGGATCGAACTCGGCGAGATCACGCACTTCATGAACGAGGTGCCGTACGTCAAGCAGAGCTACGTCACCACGAGCGAGAAGGAATCCGGCGAGAAGGTCGTGGTGGCTTTCGTCGTGCCGGCCGACGCCGACTGCACCCCCCAGGCATGCCACGACCACCTGGTCACCAAGGTGCCGCGCTACATGGTGCCCGGAGAGATCCACGTGCGCGACAGCCTGCCGCTGACGGGCTCGGGCAAGGTGGACCGAAAGGCCCTTCTTGCCGGCCTCGGAAACCCTGAGTGAGAACGAGAGAAGGGCACGATCCAGTGACTGCGACCGGGTTGAGCATCAAGGCGGCGACCCTCTGGCTCCCGCCGGACAAGAAGGGCCCCGCGGAGGGCGAACTCACCGAGGCGGACTTCGAGCGCATCGGCGTCTCCGAACTGTACGTCGCTCCGGACGACATCGCCCCGCCCCAGATGGCCGTACTGGCCGCGGAGAGCGTTCTGGAGAAGAGCGGAGTCGAGCCGAACTCCGTCGGCTCCCTGGTCCATGCCTTCAGCTACCACCAGGGCTTCGACATGTGGTCGCCGGCGCACTACATCGCCCACCAGGCCGGGATCATCGACGGGCTTCCCGTCAACGTCCAGCAGTGCTGCAACGGCGGCGCCGTGGCGCTGCAGATAGCCGCCAAGTGGCTGGCCGCCACTCCCGAGACGAGCACGGTCCTCGTCACCAGCGCAGACCGGTTCGCCGCGCCGGGCTTCGACCGGTGGTTGACCGACGACGACGCGGTCTACTCGGACTCGGCGACCGCGGTCCTGCTCGGCCGTACCGGAGAGGGCGAGGACTTCCTCCATCTCCGTGCGCTGGAGATGGCCACGGACAGCTCGTGGGAAGGGCAGTTGCGCGGGAGCGCCGAATTCTCCTCCGTACCGCTGGGGCACGGCGCTCCGATGTCCCTCCGGCCCGCCAACCAGGAGTTCAGGGAGTCCGGTGCGGCGGCGGAGATGGTCAAGCTCGCCGTTCCCAAGGTCCACGATCTCGTCCGGCGGGCTCTGCGCACGGCCGGGATCGAGTCCGATGACCTCAGCAGCATCGCGCTGCCGCGTCTCTCCCGGACCATGCGCGAGGGCATGTTCAAGCCACTCCTCGGTGAACTGATCGGCCCGGACCACCGCTACCTCGAATGCGACACCGGCTCCCTCGGCGCCGGCGACCACCTCGCGAACCTGGTGGCCCTCGAGGAGAGCCTCGAGCCGGGCCAGTACGGAATGGTCATCCAGGGCACCGCCGGATACACGTTCTCGTGTTCCGTGGTCCAGGCGCCCGAGAAGTAGCGCGGAGACGGGAGGCACGGCCATGACGCCGAGCACATGGGACCGCGACACGTACGCCCTCTGGCACGGGACGGTGCCCACCTCGACGATCCTCGACCGGAGTGGACCGCAGGACCTCTGGGTCAGGGGCGAGGGGTCCTGGTTGATCGACGCCTCGGGACGTCGGGCCCTCGACGCCCGCGCGGGGGTCGGCAACATGGTGCTCGGCTACGGCCGTGCCGACGTCGTGGAGGCGATGAGCCGCCAGGCGCGTGAGCTGCCGTACGTCTGCGCGGTGCGGTGGGAGCTGCCGGCCCCCGTGGTCGTCGAACTGGCGCAGGAGCTCACCGCCGTGGCCCCTTCCGGCCTCGACCGGGTGCGGTTCTGCCATACGGGCGGCGCGGCGGTCGAGAGCGCGATCATGATGGCCCGCTCGTACCACCGGAACAACGGCCGGCGCGACAAGCGCCTCGTCGTGGGCCTCCGCGACAGCTACCACGGCACGCCGATGGCGGCCATGGCGGCGAGCGGGCAGCGCATGATGCACTGGGTCTTCGGTCCGATGCCGGAAGGGTTCCACCATCTTCCGGAACCGACCGACGACTCCGGCGCCGAGCTCGCCGCACAGCTGGACGAGCTGGGGCCGGAGCGCATCGCCGCGCTGATCGTCGAACCGGTGAAGGGCCGGAACGGACAGCCCCTCCCCGACGCGTACCTGCGAGCGGCACGCGAGTACTGCACGAAGAACGACATCCTGCTGATCTTCGACGAGGCGTTCACGGGGTACGGGCGGATGGGCGAGATGTTCGCGGCCGGGATCTCCGGGGTCTCGCCGGACATCATGTGCCTCGCGAAGGGCATCACCGCCGGTTACTCGGCGCTGGGCGCCCTCCTGGCCACGGAGCGGATCTACCAGGCGTTCGACAGCAGCAGCACGGTGTTCGCACACCAGTCGACCACGGACGGCCACCCGGTGGCCTGCGCCGCGGCGCTCGCCACGCTCCGTGCGTTCGCCGCCGAGGACCTGGTGGCGAACGGCCGGGTCCTCGGCCGGCTCCTGGGCGACCGGGTGAACGACCTGCTCAAGGGGACGCCCGCGTTCGGGGGCGTCCGGGTCGTCGGCGCGTACGTGGGAATCGACCTCGTGGACCAGGACGGCAACCCGCTCTCGATGCGGGCCCGGAGCGATCTCGAGTCGGCGTGCCGGCGCGAGGGCCTGCTGATCCACTACACGCCCGACACGGTCGTGCTGATGCCTCCGCTGACGATGACCACGGAGGAAGCGGACTTCGCCGCGCAGACCTTCGCGGGCGTCGTGTCCACGCTGGAGCCGGCCGCCGTCTCCTGAGGGCCGTCCGGCCCGCACCGACGACCGTCACCGGTGGTGTCCCCGAGGGGAAACCACCGGTGACGGTCGTTTCTGCACGACCACGCGCGGACGGACGCGTCAGTGCCGTTCCGGGATCTCCGGGTAGCGGGCGGCGATCGCCGCGCCGGCCCTGGGACCGCGGGCGAAGGCGAAATCGGCGGTGTCCAGCGGACGGCCGGTGACCCGGTCCACCACGACCGGGTCCGCGGCCACGCCCGTTTCGACGTCGACCAGGACGAGACTCCGGTCCTCCGGGGCCAGGTGATGGTTTCCATAGGCCGCCATGACCAGGATGAGCGGACGCAGTGCACGCCCCCGATCGGTCGGCCGGTACTCCCGGTCGGCGGGATCAGGGGCGCCGGCCTCGGCCTCGAGGAGGCCCTTCGCCGTCAGGTGGTCCATCCGCTCCGCGAGCACATCCGCGGACATGGCCAGGTTCCGGCGGATCGATTCGAACCCGGTGTGGCCGTCGAAGACCTCGTGCAGGATCTCCAGAGTCCACCAGGGGCCGATGGTCTCGACCGTGCGCGCCAGCGGGCAGTCGGGAATTCGCGCCTTGCTCACCGTCAGCTCCCATCGTGGGCCGGGAACGGTCGCCGGAATGATCTGGTGACCGGGTCTGTGTCATCGGGCCCGCCGGGAAGGGCGAGCGGAAAGAAAGCGGCAGGGAGCCCGGGCTCGTCCTCAACCGGAGTGAACCTTCAACGACCCGTACTGCCGCAACCCGTACAGCAGCGGGCTCGACGGCTGGTTCGCCCGTGTCTCCACCTGGAGGACTTCCCCGAAGACCACGACGTGGTCCCCGACGGGCCGCGTCTCGCTGACGCGGCAGTCCGCGATCGTGTGGGCGTCCTCGATCAGGTGCGGCAGTCCGGACTCCGCTTCCGGGATCCATTCGACCTTGTCGAATCGGTCCGGCGAGCCGGAGGCGAAGAGATCGGCCACGGGCCCGGCCCGGTCGTGCAGCAGGTTGACGGCGAACGCCGACACCTCCAGCAGCGCCGCCAGGGTCGGGCTTTCGCCGCGCAGGCACACCAGCAGGGTCGGCGGCTGCAGGGCGACGCTGCACAGCGACGAGCACGTCATGCCCCACGGCCGGCCGTCCGGTCCGGCAGTCGTCACGATGGCGACGCCGGCCGGATGCGTCGTCATGAGGGAGCGGAACGTGGCCTGGTCGACCGGTGCTCGCGCCACCGTGCCAGTGACGGGATTCGGCATGGCTTGCTACCTCCTCGCTCGGCCGCGCAGCCGACTAGGAACGCATTTCCTTCAGCCCGTGGACGTGTGCCAGGTACTCCGAGTGGCTCGGCAACTTCTCGACCAGCGAGGCGGCCTGATCGCGGATCAGGCGCAGTTCCTTGGTCGCGGCGATGTCGTCCATCATCGCCAGGCCGGGCAGCGAACGTACGTCGAGCCCACCGAGGCCCAGAATCATGGCGGTGTAGGAGTAGGGCTCGAACCCGTGGTAGTAGGGGAAGACGGTGTCCGGGTCGGGCAGCTTCACCTTCCACTGCTCGATTCGCTCGGCCAGCGCGTCCGGCATGGTACGCGTTTTGGCATCCCGCCAGTACTGGTTGTCGGTGCGCTTGGCCGCGACGTAGTGCAGCACGAGGAATTCGCGTACGCCGTCCATGACGTTGGCCACTTGCCGGTTGTAGGACTTGCGCAGCCGGTCGTCGTCGCGCCCGCCGGGGAAATGCTTCACCAGCTGTTCGATCGCGTTCTGGATGAAGAAGATGCCCGTCGATTCGAGCGGCTCGACGAACCCGCTGGACAGGCCGATGGCGACACAGTTGTTCACCCAGGAGTTCTCGCTCCGGCCGATCCGCATCCGGATGTGGTTGGCGGTCAGGTCCTTCGCCGCGGGGCCCACGTACTCGCGGAGCGTGCGCTCGGCCTCGTCCGGGGTGCAGTAGTCGCTGGCGTACACGTAACCCGTGCCGATCCGGCCGAACAGCGGGATCGTCCAGATCCAGCCGGCGTCCTGCGCGCTGGCCCTGGTGTACGGACCCATTCCCTGGTCGGACATCTCCATGGGCACGCGCAGGGCGACCGCACTGTCGTTCGGCAGGGTGTCCTGGTAGGAGAGGAACGGCACCTCGAGCCGCTTGTTGAGCAGCATGCTGCGGAACCCGGTGCAGTCGATGAAGAGGTCGCCCGTCAGGTCGCCGCTCTCCTTCGTGCGCACCCGCGTGATGTCACCGCGCTCGTCCACCTCGGTGTCGACCACGTCGTCCAGCACGTGCCGGACTCCACGATCGGTTCCGTACCGGGTGAGGAACCTGGCCAGCAGCGTGGCGTCGAACTGGTACGCGTAGGGGAACTGGGCGGTCTGCTCCGCCATGGTGGAGCGCTCCGCCTCGCGCTCGCCGGCGTCGAGACCCAACAGGCTTCCCCCCAGCTGCCGGGGCGAGCGATTGGCCTCGCAGAGCGCGGCGATCAGCGAGCAGTCCCTGTCGTAGTCCGCGCTGGGCCGCTTGTGCAGCCACCAGTCCGCGAGCGACACGCCCTCCACCGTCCGCGGCCGCTCGAACGGGTGGTAGAAGTGGTGCCCCTTGGCCCGCCAGTTGTCGTAGCGGATCGCCAGCTTGTAGGTGCCGTGACACTCCGGCATCCAGTCGGTCTCGGCGAGGCCGAGATAGGCGAAGAAGTGCCGGATGGTACTGAAGGAAGCTTCACCCACACCGACGGTGGGCACGTTCTTGGACTCGACGAGGGTTACCGCGAGCCGATCGCCGAATGTCGCTTTCAGATACGCCGCCGTCATCCAGCCCGCGGTCCCGCCACCGACGATGACAACACTCTTCGCCATGATTCCTCACTTCTTTCCTGCTGACCCGAATTCCGGAAGGACCTCGTACACCGTCGGTTTCGGTCTATGCGGCAGAAGGGGCGCCGCTGTCGCCGCATTCGTCGACGAATTCCAGGATCTTGCGCACCCCGGTGTCGAGTGCCGTCGGATCCACACAGAACGCGACCCGGACCAGGTGGCGCGCCCAGGGCGCGTAGTCGTGGGAACGGATCCGCCCCTGCTCGTCGACGTCGGGACGCATGGCGAACCCGTTGCCGGGCACGACCGCGACGCCCTTGCTCTCCAGCAGCCGGGTCGCGAACGTCTCGGCGTCCAGCCCGGTCCGGGCCACGTCGAGCATCGCGTACCACCCGCCGGCGGGCAGTTCACGCAGCAGTCCGGCCTCGACCAGCGGCGACAACGCCACGTCCCGGTTCCGCTGCACCAGCTTGCGGTTGAGCGCCGTCGCCTCGGACCGGCTGTCCAGTGCGGCGATGCCCGCGTACTGCACCGGGGTCGACGTGCCGATGATGTTGGCCTCCTGGGCGACCTTCATGACGTCGGCGGCCCGGTCGTTGGCCAGCGCGATGTAGCCCAGCCGGTAGCCGGTCATCGCGAAGCTCTTGGAGAAGCTGAAGACGCTGTGCACGATACGCTCGGCGACCGGGACGTCACGTTCGAGCGAAGCCGTCGAAACGTGCTCGCTGTCGTAGAGGAAATGCTCGTACGCCTCATCGCTGATGACGTGCCAGCCCCGGCTGCGCGCCAGCTCCAGCAGGGCCCCGAGTTCACCGCGGTCCAGGACGACGCCGGTCGGGTTGGCCGGCGAGTTGATCAGCAGGACCCGGGTGCGCGGCGTCGCGGCGGCCGCGATCGTCTCGGGGTCGGGCCGGAAGTCGTCGCCGAGCGAGTACAGCACCGGCCGGAAGCCGGCGAGCAGACTCTGCTGCAGATGGACGGGCCAGTGCAGTTCCGGCAGGAGGATCTCGGCTCCGGGCTCGGCCAGCGACTGCAGCAGAGCGGCCAGGCCCTGGCACGAACCGGGTGAGATCAGCAGCCGGGACACGGCGGTGTCCACCCCGTTGTCCGTACGGAGCTTGTCCACCAGGGCCGCGCGCAGCTCGGGCAGGCCCTCCACGCCGGTGTACTTGGTGTCGCCGCGCCGTACGGCGTCGACGAACGCGTCGGCGACGTTGTCGGCGGGGTCGAAATAGGGATCGCCGACGTGCAGCTTCACCACGTCGACGCCGGCCTCCTCCTCTCGTGCCTCCGCTGCTCGGTAAATCCGGTGCAGACACGACGACGGAACGGATCCGGCGACGGAGAGGATGTCGGGACTCACGCTCGTACCACCTTCGCTACGTTGAGAATTCTGGGGAGTCACAAGAGGCGTCACGCTGTGCGGCCGCCGTCGACGGGTATCAGTGCTCCGGTCACCCAGCCCGACAGTTCGGAGTCCAGCAGCGAGCACACCCACCGGCCGATGTCCGTGCCGTCGCCGAACCGCCCCATCGGAGTCGACGCGAGAAGATCGACGCGCATGCGCTGGGTATCCGCTTCGTCCAGTCCGGTCTCGTTCCACATCGGTGTGTCCACCGGGCCGGGCATGATGGCGTTCACGCGTACGTCGGGTGCCAGCTCCCTCGCCAGCGAACGCGTGAGGCTGTTGAGAGCCGCCTTGGTCGCACCGTAGAAAGCGCGGCCGGGCATGGACAGCGCACCACCGACCGACGAGATGTTGACGACGCTGCCGCGGTGGGTCCGCAGCTGCGGCAGCGCACAGCGGATCAGTTCGGCCGGCGCGCGGACGTTGACGGCGAACATCGCGTCGAACAAGGCCGGGTCGATCGCGTCGAGTCGGCCGAACCGGGCCAGACCCGCGTTGTTGACCACGGCGTCGAGCCTGCCGAAGGCGTCGGTCGCGGCTGCGACGATCCGCTCCGCGGCGCCCGGTACGGCGACGTCCTGAGCCACCACCGCGACGGCGCTCCCGTAATGCTCCGCGAGGTCGCGCAGAGGCTCCTCACGACGCCCGACGACCGTGACGCGGGCGCCCGACTTCAGCACGCATTCCGCGATCCCCAGACCGATACCGGTGGCCGCGCCGGTGACCACCACGGACTTTCCGTCGAGCGTCATCGCAGCACCTCGCTCTCCGCCAGAACCGCGCAGATGTCGCCGACCAGATCGGTCGGGTCCGAGAGGAACCAGAAGTGCCCACCGGGCCAGGCCCGCACACTGAACCGTCCGGTGCCCACGCCGGCCCAGGCGTCGAGCTGCGCACCGGTGACCAGCGGATCCTCGGTCGTGTAGTAGCCGCGCACCTCGCAGTGCAGCGGTTCGGGGTGCTTCGCCGGCCGGTAGGTCTCGTTGAGGGTGATGTCCGAGCGGAGCACCGGCAGCAGCAGCTCGCGGAGCTCGGCGTTGTCGGCGACGTCGGGGTCGATCCCGCCGAGGGCCCGCAAGGCGCCCCACAGCTCTTCGTCGCCGGCCCGGTGCGTGGTCCCGCCACCGGCCAGCCCGGGCGCGGGCGAGCCCGACACGAAGAGCCGGCGCGCGGCACTGCCGCTCGACTGCAGGACTCTCGCGGTCTCGTACGCGGCCAGGGCGCCCAGGCTGTGTCCGAACAAGGCGCAAGGAGCCGGATCCAGCCGCAACAGCTCCTCGGCGACGCGCGATCCGATCTCGGCGACGCTGCCCGCGGGTGCCTCGGCTATCCGGTCGGCGTGTCCCGGGTACTGCACAGCCAGCAGCGACGCGTCCGTGGGCATCGCCGCCGACCAGGCACGAAAGGTCGCCGCCGAACCGCCGGAATGGGGAAAGCAGACCAACCGGACGGCCGGGCTCTCCACACCGTTGAGAGGACGCAACCAGCCCCGGTCACGCGTTCTTATGCCGTTCACGTCTCCGAGCTTCACCCGAACCCTCGGCCCGCCCACGGCAATCTGTCAAAGCTCTGTCGGGCCCGACGCGGCTCACGGCCCACTGTCCGAACCTGAAGGCGGTCGCAACCTAGGAGGACACATGCTGGACGGGTTCGTGCCCTGGCCACCCGAATACGCCGATCGCTACCGCCGCGCCGGCTACTGGCGCGGCCTCTCGCTGCGGCAGCTCGTGGCCGACAGCGCCGCACGCCACCCGGACAAGGTCGCCGCCGTGGACGCCACCGGCCGGGTCACCTACGCGGAGTTGCTCGACGAGGCCGACCGCGTCGCCTCCGGTCTGCTCGATCTCGGCATCGGCCGCCACGACCGGGTGGTGGTGCACCTGCCCAACAGGATCGCGTTCCTGTCCACCGTCCTGGCCTGTTTCGGCATCGGCGCGATCCCGGTGATGGCACTGCCCGGTCACCGCCGCGACGAGATCCTCCACCTGGTGCGCTCGTCGGGCGCGGTGGCCTACGTCGGCCCGGACCGGCTGCGGGGGTTCGACTTCCGCGCGCTGGCCCGCGAGGTCCGCCGCGACGCGCCCGGTCTGCGGCACGTCGTGATCGCGGGCGAGGCGGACGAGTTCACGCCGCTGCACGAGCTCGCCCGTTCCGGCGTACGCGAACTGCCGCCGGTCGACTCGTCCGAGGTGGCGCTGCTGCTGCTGTCGGGCGGGACCACGGGTGTGCCGAAGCTGATTCCCCGGACCCACGACGACTACGCGTACAACATCTCCGCCTGCGCGCAGGTCGTCCAGTTCGACGACAGCGGCGTCTACCTCGCCGCGAACCCCGTGCCGCACAACGCCGCACTCGGCTGCCCCGGAGCGCTGGGCGCCCTGCTCCTCGGCGGAAAGGCCGTACTGGCCGCCAGCCCCAGTCCCGACCAGGTGTTTCCGCTGATCGAACAGGAGGGCGTCACCCTCACGACGCTGGTGCCCGCCCTGGCCCTGCTGTGGGCGGAAGCGGCTCGCTCCACTCCGGTCGACATGAGCGGCATGACCATCCAGGTCGGCAGCTCGAAGTTCGGACCCGCCGCGGCGGAGCGGGTGAGCGAGAGTCTGGGGTGCCGGATCCTCAACGTGTACGGCATCGGTGAGGGACTGATCACCCACACGCGCCTCGACGATCCGCCGGCCGTCGTGTTCGGCACCGAGGGCAGGCCGGTGTCTCCGGACGACGAGATCAGGATCGTGGACACCGACGACAAGGACGTCGTCACCGGTGAGACCGGCGAACTGCTCACCCGCGGTCCCTACACGATCCGTGGCTACTTCGCCGCGCCGGACCACAACCGCCGGTCCTTCACCGCGGACGGCTTCTACCGCACCGGCGACCTGGCCCGGATGACCGAGGACGGCAACGTCGTCGTCGAGGGCCGGCTGAAGGACATCATCCATCACCTGGGCGAGAAGGTGTCCGCGGAGGAGGTGGAGGGCCACGTCCTGACCCACCCCCTGGTCCTGGACACCGCCGTGGTGGGCGTCCCGGACGGTGACCTCGACGAGCGCGTCTGTGTGTTCGTCGTTCTCCGCGGTGACGCGGACACGGCGGCGGCGCCGGTCTCGTTGCGCACCATCAGGGAGCACATCCGCGAGCGCGGGCTGGCCTCCTACAAGCTGCCGGACGAGGTGATCGTCGTACCCGAGCTTCCGCGTACTCCGGTCGGCAAGATCGACAAGAACGCGCTGAAGGCCACACACCGCGAACGCCAGACGGTCTAGGGCCGCCGGCCCGCGTCGGACCGGACGAGCCCCGGTCGACCTGCCTCAGGGGAGGGTCGACCGGGGCTCGTCGGTTGTTCCGATCCGGATCAGTACTTCGGATCCGGCTTCATCAGGCCCATCGCTATCAGTACCCGCGACACACCGCTGACCGCCAGGATCGTGAGAGCCTGGGGGACCCCGAACGCCGTCGGCACGCCCATGATCGCCTTCCGCGCCGTCCGGTGATCGCTGTGCGGACCGAACAGCCGGTAGATGTGGGGCATCTGGGATCCGACCCACAGCCTGTAGGCCAGCCGCGGATTCAGGAAGACGGCCGGACGCCACGGGGAGCATCCGATCACCTTCGCGAAATCGATCATGTAGTGGTTGTAGTGGACCAGGGTCCGCAGCTGGGGATTGCCGTGGAAGACCTCGTTCTCGTACGACGCCTGCCGCTCGATGAGCCCCCGGAGTCGCACGGGGTCCGGCAGCTTCGCCTTGCCGCTGCACAGGAGGGCGAAGTACCGGCTCTGCATCTCGGAGCAGGCCGGAACGCCGCCGGCGGCCGGCCGCGCCCACCCGATGAAGACGACACCGGTGCCGAGATCCGGATGGATCATGTGCTTGTACAGTCTGCGCACGTCGGTGATGTCGGAATCCTTCAGGATGCCGAAGTCCTCGACGTAGCCCGTGTTCAGCATGATCGTGTCGATCTCTTCCCGGCGGCCGTCCTTGAAGAGGACGTAGTCCTTGCCGAGGCGTTCGATACCCGTGGCGTTGACGGAGAGTCTGCCGTCGACGATCCGGTGGATGAACGCCTCGTTCTTGGTCAGGAAGTGGTGGAAGAAGTGCCGGTTCTTCGAGTTCCACGCCGCCACGGCCCTGGCGGCGCCCGTCCTGCCCCGGCTCCTGGTCCTCCGCATGCCGAACCGCATGAACGCGCCGGCGGCCGCCAGGGGCACCGAATGCAGCAGGTGTGAGGTGTAGGCGTCGTTCGTGTGCTCCCGGCCTCCGGGGTACCTCTCGACGATGGGCTGGTAGCGACGCACCGACAGCGTGCAACTCTCGGCCACCTGGGCGATCTCGTTCACGACGTCCGCTGCCGTCTCGCCGATCCCGATGCACAGGACTCGTTTTCCGCGGAACGGTTCGGCGTTCCGGTAGTGGGCCGAGTGCACGATCTCGCCCGCGAAGTCCTCCTGCCCGGGAAGCTCGATGTAGTTCGGGACCCGGTGGGTTCCCGTGGAGACGACCACCGCGTCGAACTGATGCGCAACCCTCTTCTCGGGGGCGTCCGTCGGTGCGACCTCGACGGTGTAACCGCCGTCGTCGTTCTTCGAGATGCTCAGCACATCGGTCCCGACCTGAACGGTGGGGCCGAGGTGGAACTTCTCGGCGAAGTCGAGCAGGTACTGCCGGTATTCGCCGGCCGACCAGAACCGTCGCTCCTGGTTCTCCGGCGGCGGGAAGCTGGAGAACGTCATCATGTAGTTCGAGATGGTCAGCATCGTCGAGTCGTAGGCCCCCGCTTCGTCGGCGCCGACTCCGGAGCGGAACACTCCGCCGATCTCGGTGCTGCGCTCGAAGCAGGTGACCGAATGGCCTTCGTCCAGCAGCTCCTTCACCGCGACCAGGCCCGACGGACCCGCACCGATGACGCAGACGTTCTTCCTCATCTTCACCTCTCGACTTCGGTCGTGCTTTCTCGGATGTGATGCCGCCTCACCGCGGCCGGCGTGCGAAGTGAACCGGCAGGCTCTCGTAGCCGGTGAGGAAGTTGGAGTAGATGGGGCGGGGCGTTCCGCGCAGCTCCATCCGTTCGACCTCGGCCACCAGGGCGCTCAGCAGCGCCCGCAGCTCCGCTCGGCCGAGGTGGGCGCCCAGGCAGTAGTGCGGGCCGTGGCCGAACGCCAGGTGCCTGTTGGGGGAGCGGGACAAGGTGAAACGGCGCGGTTCGTCGAAGACCGACTCGTCGTTGTTGGCCGAGATGTTCCACAGCGTGACGATGTCGCCCTTCCGTATCTTCTTTCCGTGCAGCTCGAGATCCGATACGGCGGTACGCGCCAGATGGATCCCCGGTGTCGACCAGCGGATGATCTCCTCGACAGCCGAGTCGAGGGAGACTTCGCCCGTCCGCAGGGCCTGCCACTGATCGGGGTTCTCGATGAGCGCGAGCACCGCGCATATCGCCGATATCCGAGAGGTCTCGTCCCCGCCGAGAATGAGGCTGTAGCAGTTGACAGCGATTTCCTCGAGGCTGAGCGGGCGGTCGTCGATCTCCGCGGTCGCGAGCATGCTGATGACGTCGTCGCCGGGGTTGTCCCGCCGGTCCTGGCCCAACTCCATGAAATAGAGCACTATCTCGTTGCGGGCGCCCAGCGCATCGAGATCGCTGCTGTCCGCATGGCCCGAGGACAGCGCCATCTTGTTCCACTCGAGCAGGCTCTTGCGGTCCGCGGCCGGAACGGACATCAGATCGCAGATCGTGTTCATCGGAATCTGCTCGGCCACCGAGGCGGCGAAGTCGAACGTGTCCAGCCCGACGACCCCCGACACCAGCTCGGCAGTGCGCCGGCGGACGTTCTCGACGACCTCGCCGAGGACCCGTGGGGTGAACGCGCTGAACATGAGGTTACGGAGCTGCCGGTGGCGCGGGCCGTCGGTGACCGCCAGCATGCTGCCGCCTGCGGAATCGTCGCCGCGCAGCACGACATCGAGGACGTTTCCCCTGGCGGAACTCAGAGCCGCGTCGTGGAACAGCGACTGGATGTCGGCATATCGGGACACCACCCAGAACCCCGGGTACCGGTCGGTGGGTCCATGCCAGTAGACGGGGCGCTCGGCACGCACTTCACGCCAGAACTCGTGGACGTCGTTCTCAACGAATGTGGCCGGATCGGTGAGATCCAGGGAACGGAAACCGAGAGCGGACTGAGTCATTGCCCGATGGTGACAGGCGAAGACCGGCCACTGTCCGAACTCTTGCCCGTTCCTTTCGGCCGGTCCGGTCGGGCGCGACAGCCGGGCCGGTCGTCGCCGCTCGGCGAACCGGCTGCCCGGGCGTCGGGCCGGGGGAGCGCGGGCTGGAGCACGGCACGCACGCGCCGGCGGGCCTGTCAATATGCAGAATGCACGGGGACGAATGCAGAGTGAAGCTGTCTACATATGACAGCCGACTGCTAATGTCGACACCGCTTCCGGGGTGCGGCGGCAGGAATTGACGGCCGCTGTTCGCATTATAGGCAGGTTTCAGAAATTCTGCTCGAAGAGGGGAATTAAGTAATGCCGCATCCATTCGAGGACGACAGTCGAGACTATCTGGCGCTGCTCAACGAGGAAGAGCAGTACTCGTTGTGGCCGCAGGACATCACCGTTCCCGACGGCTGGCGGGTCGCGTACGGCCCGGCCGCCCGGGCCGAGATCATCGACTACATCGACCACGCCTGGACGGACATGCGTCCGAAGAGCTTACGGGACGTGATGGCTGCGAACGGCGGCACGCCGGCCGAGGCGTGACCCGTGGATCAACGGAACACGGTTATTTGGGGGAGATGCCTGTGAATGTTGATGTGAAGAATCGGGTCAAGTTCGTCCGCTGGCCGGCGGAAAGAAAAATCCGCGAGGAGTGTAAGGCCCGGGGACACCTGTGTCTTCTGGTGGTCGAGTACGGCGCGTCCCCGCCGGAGCATCTGAGTCTCTACGAGGACTGGGTGCGTCCTCCCATCGTTCAGGAAGATCTTCAGGCCCGGCTCCGCCAGCTGGAGCATCGGGCCGTTCTCAAGTCGAAGCCCGTGGTGGACCCGACAGGAATCCTCTACTTCGAGGATTCGTCCGTCACGCTCTCCTTGACGCAGTGCGAGATGCTGGCCCCGCTGGTGGACCGGTACGGCCAGATCATCTACCGCACCGAACTGCGCGAGATCCTCAAGAAATCCGGTTCCAGTTCGTCCAGCAACGCGCTGGACCTGCATGTGATGCGGCTGCGCCGACGCCTGCAGATCGTGGGTCTCGCGGTGCGGAACGTCTGGGGACGCGGGTTCGTCCTCGAGCCCATCTAGGGCCTGCCCGGCCCTGATCCGCCGGACACCCCCTAGCGGCATCGGCGCCACCAGGCGTCACGGCGTCGCGACGCTGAGACCGACGTGTGCCTGACTGCGCAGCTCGCGCAGCTCCGCGAACGGGAGGGTGCAGCGGCTGACCAGGTGGTCGGCTCCCGCTGTGCCACCCGTTCCGGCGTGGTGGCCCAGCACCCGGGTGATCAGGCTGATGTGGCCCACCTGCCATCGCCAATAGCCGTTGCCGACGTCGAGCAGGGCTTCGATGATGCGGTAATAGACGCCCGCTTCGATGCCCTGCCGGGCCACGTCGGAAACGGTGTGGCCCGACCTGGCCACCCACGCGGCGAACGATTCGTACAGCGGCCCCTCCTGCTCGGCGTTGCCGATGAGGTGGGCCAGCCGGTGGAATTGCTCCGACTGCGCGCCGCTCGCGGTACCGAGCAGCGTCCGGAACGTGGCGAAGTCGCGCAGCGGCAATCTGTCGAGAGCGGTCAACTGGGCGTGCAGCACGCGCATGAGTTCCGCGGCACGCTGGAGGAGATCGACGATCCATTCAGCGGTGGACGTGTCGTCGCTCGTCGTCAGTTCATCGACGACGGCCTCCAGGTCGGAGATGATCTGCCTGAGCCAGAGTTCGCTCGCCTGGTGCGTGATGATGAAGAACTGCTCCGAAAGCACAGTGGACTTCATTGCCACGGATTCCGCGGCGCGGGGCTTCTGGAGGGACAGCAGAGTATCCAGTTCGAGGTAGTCACGATACTTTACGTCATCGGTCACTTTGATTCCTTCTCTCCATGCGGAAGGCTCAACGTCGCCAGGCCCTGTCTCATCATGGAGCGGCCGGCGGCCCGGTGAGCGCGTGGAGAAAGAGTTCTTTCACGGCCCGGTCGGCCGGCAGGGAGCCGTGCCATCGTCGATGACCGTTGCCCAGTTCATGCTGAAACCCTGTTTCGGAGGCGGAGCGGAGTTGAACACTGTTTCGGACATATTCGAGTCCGTGGTGGCCAGGTCGGGTGATGCGCCGGCCGTCGTCTTCGGAGACATCGTCGTCGACTACGCGGAGCTGAACGAGAGCGCGAACCGGCTCGCGAGGCGGCTGATGGCGGCCGGCGTGGGGCCGGACTCGCTGGTCGCCGTCGCCGTGCCGCGGTCGGCCCGGCTGATCATCGCGGTGCTCGCGGTGCTGAAGGCCGGTGGCGCGTACCTGCCGCTGGACCCGAGCTATCCGACCGAGCGGCTGGCCCACATGGTCGTGGACGCGCGGCCGGTGCTGTTGCTGCGGACGGAGGACGTCAGCTCACTGCGTCTGGACGTGCCGGAGGTCGTGCTCGACGACGCCTCCTTCGAGGCCGCGTGCGCGCAGGAGCGCAGCGACGACATCGCCGCGGACGAGCGTCCCGTGCCGCTGCATCCGGACCATCTGATGTACGTCATCTACACCTCCGGTTCGACCGGCGTCCCCAAGGGGGTCGCGGTCAGCCATGCCGGCGTCGCGGATCTGGTCTCGACGCAGCAGCGGCTGTACGGAGTCGGTCCCGGCGAGCGCGTCCTGCAATGGGCCTCCTTCAGCTTCGACGCCTGGTTCTGGGACTTCGCGCTGGCGCTGCTGAACGGCGCGACGCTCGTCATGGCCGAGCAGCACGCGCTGATGCCGGGAGAGTCGCTGCGCGAGACCATGCTGAAGTACGACATCGATCACGCGGTCCTGCCGCCCGTCGCCCTGGGCGTCACCGAGAGCGAGGGACTGCTGGTCGGCGGAACGATCACCTCCACCGGCGACGTCTGCACCCGGTCCCTGGCCGAGGAGTGGTCCAGGGGCAGGCGCCTGTTCAACGCGTACGGTCCGACGGAGGTGACGGTCGGGACGTCCATCGGCGGACCGATCGAGGGTGTCCAGGAAGAGGTGACCGTCGGCACGCCGTGGGACGGCGCCGCGGTGTACGTGCTCGACGAGGGCCTCCAGGACCGCCGCGACGGCCAGGAGGGCGAACTGTTCCTGGCGGGAACCGGCGTGGCTCGCGGCTACCTGAACCGGCCGGGCCTGACGGCGGCCACGTTCGTCGCCGATCCGTACGGCCCGCCCGGAAGCAGGATGTACCGGTCGGGCGACCGGGGCAGGGTCGCGGCCGACGGCGAGCTCTACTTCACCGGCCGGATCGACAATCAGGTGAAGGTCCGCGGCTTCCGCATCGAACTCGGCGAGATCGAAGCGCGACTGGAGAGTCACCCCGCGGTGGAGATCGTCGTGGCGGTCGTCGGCGGTGACGACGTCGCCAGCGAGCACATCGTCGCCTACGTGAAGACGTCGGCACGCCACGAGGTCTCCGAGGCGCAGTTGCGGGAATACGCACGCGGCAGCCTTCCCGAGCACATGGTGCCGTCGAGCATCGTCGTGCTCGAACACGTTCCGACCCTGCTGAACGGAAAGGTCGACCGCAAGGCGCTCGCCGAGCGGGCCGTGCGCACGGCACCGGGCAGGACCGGCACGGACGGCGCCTCTCCGCGTGCCGTTGCCGCCGCGACCTCGTACGAGGAAGTCCTCTGCGGCATGGTGCGGGAGACGCTGCAGGTCGACGAGGCCGGCCCGCAGGACAACTTCTTCGACCTGGGCGGCCATTCGATGCTCGCCGCGAAACTGGTCAGCCGCATACGCAAGGAGCTCGGCGTGACCGTGCCGATGCGTTCGATGTTCGAGGCCGGGACCCTGGCCGAGCTGGCGCAGGTCGTCGAGCAGGCCGAGCAGGCCGAGCAGGCCTGATCAGCACCTGTCGAAGTGAGCGTGGGGCGCGGCGAAGTCATGAGCGTGCAAGGGAGCTTGGAAATGTCATCGGAGATTGTTGACCGCAGCGCGGGGGATCTCGCCGCCACTGATGCCGGGATGGACCGGGACGCCCTGCGCCGTGAGGTGTCCGGCCTGCTCGGCATCGAGGTGACCGAGGCCGACGACGACAGCAACCTCTTCGAACTCGGCCTGCAGTCCCTGGGGATGATGCGGCTGGCGAGCCGGCTCAGCCGTACCGGTTCCGAGGTCACGTTCGCCCAGTTGTCCGACGATCCGCGGCTGTCGGCCTGGTTCGAGCTCCTCACACCCGGTGCGGGGACCGAGCCGTCACCGCGGTCGCGGAGCGACGCCGAGGCGGAGCACGAGGTCGGGGCGGAGCACGAGGTCGGGGCGGGGCAGCCCTTCCCGCTCACGCCGGTGCAGCAGGCCTATCTGATCGGCCGTGCCGACGACCAGCCACTCGGCGGAGTCAGCTGTCACGCCTACCTGGAATTCGACGGGCAGCAGGTGGACCCACAGCGTCTCGAGGACGCCGTTCGCGCCCTGATCGAGCGCCATCCCATGCTGCGCGTGTCGTTCGCCGACGACGCCACCCAGCACGTCATGTCCGAATCGCCCTGGCCGGGTGTGACCGTCCACGACCTCCGGGACCGTGCGGGCGACGAGGCGGCGAAAGCCGCCCTGGCTCTTCGTGACGGGCTGTCGCACCGGCGCCTGGACGTCGACCGGGGCGAGGTCATCGACGTCCAGCTGACCCGGCTCCCCGGTGGCGTGGACCGGCTCCACTTCAACGTCGACCTGCTGGCCTCCGACCTCGCCAGCATCCGCGTGCTGCTCGGTGATCTGGCCGTCCTGTACGACAACCCCCTCGGCCTCGGCGACCTCACCTACACGTTCGGCCGGTATCTCGCGGATCAGGACCGGACCCGCGGCGCGGACCGAGAACGGGCCCGCGCCTACTGGCAGGAGAGGCTGCCGTCGCTTCCGGGAGGGCCGAAGCTCCCGCTTGCCGCCGATCCGGAAGCCGTCGTACCGAGGTTCGTCCGCCGTTCCTGCGAGCTCACGGCGGACGAGTGGCGCATCCTGGAGCGGCGGGCCGGCGAGGCGGGTCTGACGCCCTCCGTGGTGCTGGCCACGGCGTACGCGATGGTTCTGGGGCGCTGGAGCGGGGACGAGCACTTCCTGCTCAACCTGCCGCTGTTCGACCGCGACCTCGACGCACACCCCCAGGTCGACCGCATCGTGGCCGACTTCACGGGGCTGGTCCTCGTCGAGGTCGACCTGTCCGGCGGCGGCACCTTCGCCGACTGCGCCCGCGCCATGCAGAAGCGGATGCACGAGGACATCGGCAACTCCGCCTATTCCGGTGTCGACGTGCTGCGTGACTTCCACCGCACCGACCCGGACGCACCCCGCACGGCGCCGGTCGTCTTCGCCTGCGACCTGTCGGCGCCGCTGGTTCCGGACGCGTTCGCGGCCCGCTTCGGCGAGCCGACGTGGATGATCTCCCAGACCCCGCAGATCTGGCTCGACCACCAGGTCTACCGCAACCGCGACGGCGGCGTGCTGCTGGTGTGGGACGCCGTGGAGGAGCTCTTCCCGGACGGTGTGCTCGACGCGATGCTGTCGGCCTACGAGGCCCTGGTCCGCGGCCTGATGGACGGCGAGTGGGCGGCGCTTCCGGAGATCCCGCTGCCCGCCGAGCAGGAGGAGCGGCGAGCGGCGGTCAATGCGCAGACCCGTACGGTGACCGAGAACCTTCTGCACACCGCGTTCTTCCAGCGGTCCGGCGAAAGGGCCGGGCAGCCCGCCCTGTTGTGGGGCGAGCAGGAGGTGATGGCTCACGACGAGCTGGCGCAGCGCGCCCTCGCCATCGCCGGCGCACTGGTGGAGCGTGGCATCGGCCGCGGCTCGTACGTCGCCGTGACCGCGCCGAAGAGCGCCGAGCAGATCGCGGCCGTGCTCGGAGTTCTCGCGGCGGGCGCCGCGTACGTGCCGATCGGCGTGGACCAGCCGGCCGAACGGCGCGCCCGCATCCTCGAACTCAGCGGCGCCCGGGTGATGCTCGCCGGCAGCGGGCTCGTGGAGCCGTCCGATGCCGGGATCGAGGTGCTGACGATCGAGGCGGCGATGCGCGCGCGCCCCCTGGGGGCGCCGGTGGCCGCCGACCCCGGTGACACCGCGTACGTGATCTTCACCTCGGGCTCGACGGGCCTGCCCAAGGGCGTCGAGATCAGCCACCGCGCTGCGGTCAACACCGTCGAGGACGTCAACGAGCGGTTCGGGATCGGGGCCGGTGACCGGGTGCTGGCGGTGTCCGCGCTGGACTTCGACCTCTCGGTGTGGGACATCTTCGGGTTCCTCGCGGTCGGTGCGGGCGCCGTGCTCGTGCCGGAGTCCGGTCGCCGCGACGCCGCCGAGTGGCTGACGCTGTGCCGACGGCACTCGGTGAGCGTCTGGAACACCGTGCCGGCCCTGCTCGACATGGCGCTGACCTCGGCCGAGGCGTCCGCGTTCCCCGCCACGTTGCGCCTGGCCCTGCTGTCCGGCGACTGGATCGGGCTCGACCTGCCCGAGCGGCTGGACCGGGCGACGAACGGCCGGTGCCGGCTGATCGCGCTCGGCGGCGCCACCGAGGCCGCGATCTGGTCGAACGCGTACGAGGTCACCGCGGTACCGGACGGCTGGCGATCGATCCCGTACGGAAAGCCACTGCGGAACCAGAAGTTCCGGGTGGTGGACGGACGCGGTCGGGACTGTCCCGACTGGGTGCCCGGTGAGCTCTGGATCGGCGGCGCCGGTGTCGCGCTCGGCTATCGGGGCGACCCCGAGCTGACCGCGGCGCGCTTCCCGCGGCAGGACGACGAGCGCTGGTACCGCACCGGCGATCTCGGCCGCTACTGGCCCGACGGCAACCTGGAGTTCCTCGGCCGCCTCGATCACCAGGTGAAGATCAACGGCTTCCGGGTCGAGCTGGGAGAGATCGAAGCCTGCCTGCAGGCGCATCCCGCGGTGGCGCAGGCCGTGGCGGTTCCGCTGACCGAAGGGCGCCGGGAACTGGTCGCCGCCGTGGTCGAGCGCTCGTCCGCGCCGGACCGCGCCCAGGCACACACGGACCGCACGCCCGGAGGCGGCCGGCAGAGGAACGCCTTCCTGCCGCCCCCGGCCGAGTCCGTGACCCGGCCCGATCCGCATCTGCACGAGCACCGACTGGTGGAGGTGCTGCTGGCCGGTGTCGTCGCACCGCTGGTCGGGCCCGACGGCGCCGCGGCGGGGCACCCGTCCGTCTGTGCCGAACAGCGTCCGGTGGTGGACATCTGGCTCGAGTACCTGGCCCAGCGCGCCGTGCTGGTACGCGGCGCCGACGCGGCGTACCGGCACGGCCCGAGGTGGGGCGAGGTCACGGATCCGGCCTGGGCCGAGCAGGTCCGCGAAGCCGCCCGCGGGACGGGTTTCGAGTCCGTCGCCACCGCACTGGAATGGGCCGGGCCCCTCTTCTCGGCCATCGTGTCCGGTGACGCGGACGCCACCGCGCTGCTGGACGATCCGGTCCTGGCTCCCGAGGCGCTCAGCGACCTGATGCCGGGGACGGCCGACTGCCTCGGCGTCGTCGCGCAGGACCTGCGGGCGCGCGCCGGCGGCGACGCGCCGCCGGCCGTGGCGGAGTGGGACGTGGTCAGCGGCCGTGGCAGCGCGAGGCTGCTCACCGAGCTCGCCGCGGACACGGTCGCCTACACGCTGCTCGGTTCCTCGATGCCGGCGCTGGCCAAGGCCGAGACGCTGCTGCGCGAGCGGGGGCACGGCGCGCACACCGCCGTGCAGGGCGCCGACGCGATCGCCGCCCAGCACGTCCACGCGTTCGACGCGGTCGTGGCGAACAACGTCCTGCACCGGATGCCGGACCCGGAACTGGCCGTGGCCACCATGGCACTGCTGCTCGCGCCGGGTGGGCGTCTCTACCTGTTCGAGCGCGAACACCCGACGCCGCTCGCGCTGGTGACCGCACTGCCGCTGGAGGCGCGCGCGGGACGGTTCGACGGGGACCGGCCGGACCCCGGCTGGCTGTACGGCCGCGAGCGATGGGCGGAGGCCTGCGCCGGAGCCGGACTGTGCGACGTCCGGGCGCTGCGCACCGAGCGCACCGGGGAGGTCCTGCTGGTCGCGGACCGGCCCAAGGCGGCTCGCGGGGTCGACGGGGAGCAGCTGCGCCGATGGGCGGCGGACCGGCTGCCCGAGCACATGGTGCCCGCCCACCTCGCCGTGCTGCCCGCGCTGCCGCTCAGCGGCAACGGGAAGGTCGACCGGCGACGGATCCAGACGGTTCTCGAGCACTCCGTCGACCGCCCTCGTGACGTGGGGGACCCGCCGCGCGGCGCCACCGAGACGTTCGTCGCCGAGCGGTGGACGAAGCTGCTCGGCCTGGAATCGGTGGGCCGCGACGAGAACTTCTTCCGGCTCGGCGGCGACAGCCTGCTCGCGACGCGCTTCGTCGCCGAGGTGCGCGGGGCATGGGGCGTCGAACTGCCCATGCGCGAGGTCATGCGCACACCGACCGTCGCGGGGCTGAGCACGCTGATCGACCGGCTCTGTACCGCCGCCGACGGGCGGCCGAACGACGGCTGGGACAACGGGGACGACTGCGAAGAGGGAGCGGTGTGAACGCCAGGGAGCTGCTCGAAGAGTTTCAGAGCGCAGGAATCCGTCTGTGGCGCGAGGGTGAGCAGCTGCGGTTCCGCGCACCCCGCGGGGTGATGACCGAGCAGCGTCTTGCGGAGTTGCGCCGCTGCAAGGCGGAGCTGCTCGGCATCATGGCGGACACGGCCGCGGGCCCGGAGGCGGGACAGCCGCAGGGCGGCGATCCGGTGTGGCAGAGCCGGCCCGAGGACCGTGAACTGCCCTTTCCGCTGACCGACATCCAGTCGGCCTATCTGTTCGGCCGCAATGCCGCCTTCGACTACGGCGGCGTCTCCTGCCACGTCTACCTGGAGTTCGAGTACCCGGCGGAGCTGGACCCCGACCGGCTGCAGCAGGCGTGGGACGGCCTGGTGCAGCGCCACGACGCCCTGCGGACGGTCATCTTCGAGGACGGCGTCCAAAAGGTCCTGCCCGTGCTGCGGGACACCCGCATCGAGGTCGCCGATCTGCGCGGAGCGTCCGGCGACACGGTCGACAAGACGCTCGCCGAAGTGCGCGACGAGCTGTCCCACAAGGTGCACCCCGCCGGTGAGCGCCCCATGTACGAGCTGCGCCTGACCCGGGAGTCGGACCGCAGTGTGCTCCACGTGTCCGTGGACTTCATGGCGCTGGACTGGCTCAGCATGCAGCAGGTGCTCTCCGAGCTCGACCGTCGTTACCAGCGGCCGGACTGCGAACTGCCCCCGGTGGACGCCACCTTCCGCGACTACGTGTTCGCCGAGCGCCGGCTGCGCGACACCGACCGCTACGCGCGCGACCGCGCGTACTGGTCGGACCGCATCGACGAACTGCCCGGCGCGCCCGCGCTGCCGCTGCGCGACGACCACGATCCGGCGACGGCGCCCCCGCGGTTCCGACGTCTGACGGCGACGCTGAACGACCGCGTGTGGCGGTCGCTCAAGGAGCGCGCCGTCGAGCACGGCATCACACCGGCCAACGCCGTGCTGGCGGCGTACGCGGAGACGATCGGCCGCTGGAGCGGCGTCGAACGCTTCTGCCTCGGCCTGCCCGTGCTCAACCGGATGCCGCTGCACCCGCACGTGGACCGGTTGCTCGGCGACTTCACCTCGCTGAGCCTGCTCGCCGTCGAGCGCGAAGGCAGGACGAGCTTCGCCGAACGGGCTCGCGCCCTGGGCGAGCAGATCTTCGAGGACCTCGATCACGGGCTGTACAGCGGTGTGGAGGTGCTCCGCGAGATCACCCGGCGCCGTGGGCGCGAGGCGGCGCTCCTGCCGGTGGTGTTCACCGGCAGCATCGGTGTCGGGGGCGGCGACACGGTGTCGCCCGCGGGCCGGAAGGCGCGCCCGGTCCACGGCATCAGCCAGACGCCGCAGGTGTGGATCGACTGCCAGGTGGGCGACCAGTACGGCGGCCTGGACATGAACTGGGACGTCCGCGAAGGGGTCTTCCCCGACGGTCTGGTGGACGACATGTTCGCCGCGTTCGAAGGGCTCCTGCACCGGCTGGCCGCTCACGACGAGCCGTGGGCGGCGGTGGACCCGCAGCCGCTGCCGGATCGGCAGCGCGCCGTGCGGGCCGCGGTGAACGGGACGGAGGCGCCCGTACCGGACGGCCTGCTGCACGACCCCCTCGTGGCGTACGCGCGGGAGTTCCCGGACCGGGTCGCGGTGATCGACCCGGACGGGACGCTGACCTACGGGCAGTGGCTGGGCCGGGCCGCCGCGGTGGCCGAGCAGCTGCGGGCGGCGGGGTGCCGCCCCGGTGACTTCGTGGGCGTACTGATCGACAAGAGCCGGGACCAGGCCGTCGGGGTGCTCGGTGTGCTCCTCGCGGGCGGTGTGTACGTGCCGGTCGACCTCGGCCAGCCCGCGATCCGCCGGGACCGGATCCTCACCGACAGCGGCACCCGGTTCGCGGTCGTGGCCGACGCCGCGACCGGCGCGCCCCCTCCCGGTGTCCGGGCGGTGGAGGTGGCCGGCGTGCAGCCGCTGCCGATGGCCCGGATTCCCGACTCGCCCTCGACGGCGCCCGGTGAACTCGCCTACGTGATGCACACCTCGGGTTCGACCGGTGTGCCCAAGGGCGTGATGATCACCCACCAGGCCGCCCTCAACACGGTGCTCGACATCAACCAGCGCTTCGGCGTCGACGCCTCCGACCGGGTCCTGGGTCTGGCGGCGCTCAGCTTCGACCTCTCCGTCTACGACCTGTTCGGTCCGCCGGCCGTCGGCGCCCCGCTGGTGCTGCCGGACCCCGCGCGGCGCGGCGACCCTTCGCACTGGGCCGCGATGGTGGCCGGGCACGGCGTGACGCTGTGGAACTCGGTCCCCGCGCAGCTCCAGATGCTGATGCACTACCTGGACGTCGAACCCGCCGAACTCTCCTGTCTGCGGCTGGCTCTGCTGTCCGGCGACTGGATCCCGCTGTCGTTGCCCGGTCACGCCGAACGGCACGTGCCCGGGGTCGAGCTGGTCAGTCTGGGCGGAGCGACGGAGGCGGCGATCTGGTCGATCCACCACCGCATCAAGGGCGTCGAACCGCACTGGCGCAGCATTCCGTACGGAAGCCCGCTGGCGAACCAGCGTTTCCACGTACTCGACGCCGCGCTGCGCGACCGGCCCGACCTGGTCATCGGCGAGCTGTACATCGCGGGCACCGGTCTGGCCACGGGCTATCTGAACGACCCCGAGCGGACCGCGGAGCGTTTCCTCCGGCACCCGGAGACGGCGGAACCGCTCTATCGCACCGGCGACCTCGGCCGTTACCTGCCGAACGGGGAGATCGAGTTCTGCGGCCGGGCCGATCAGCAGATCAAGATCCGGGGACACCGGATCGAGCTCGGCGAGATCGAGTCGGTGCTCGGCGAGCACCCGCAGGTGGGCACCTGCGTGGTGCTGGCGGCGGGCAGCGACGCCTTCGAGCGGGCCTTGGTCGCGTTCGTGATCCCGCGCAGCCGACCCGCGTCCGTCGAAGGCGCGGAACTCGTCCGCTGGGTGTCCGAACGGCTGCCGTCGCACATGGTCCCGGCGAGGGTGCGGATCGTCGAGACGCTGCCGCTGACACCCAACGGAAAGGTCGACCGCAAGCGCCTGCTCGAATCGGCGCCGGCCCCCGGTGCGTCGCGGACCGCGTCCGCCGAGCCGCCGCGGCCGGGACTCGAACGGCGGATCGCCGAGCTGTGGGCCGAGGTCCTCGGCGGCGAACCGCCGGCCCGCGACCACGGATTCTTCGACGCGGGCGGGAACTCGCTGCTGGCGGCGCAGTTCGTCGGACAGGTACGCGAACGCCTCCCCGAGGCCACGCGGACCACGTTCGACGTCCTGCTGCGCGCACTGCTGGACCGGCCCACGGTCGCCGGTCTGGCCCAGTGGCTGGAGTCCGCCGCGGCGGCGGCGCCGGCCCCGGAGGCGACGGCGCCGACCGCCTCGCGGTCGCCACTGGTCCCGCTGGCCGGATCGGGGCGGGGGCCGGTACGGCTGCTCGTGCACGACGGATCGGGAACCCTGACGCGGTACCGGGCGCTGATCGACGAACTCGGTGCGGACGCGACGCTGCTGGGTCTCGTCCTGCCGGGCGCCGGCGACGGCTCCGACCCCGCCGTGCCCGACCTCGTCGAGGAACTGGCCGTCGGCTACGCACGCGAGGTGCGGGCCGCCGGACACGACGACGTGGAGATCATCGGGCACTGCCTCGGCGGCCCGATCGCACTGGAGCTGGCCCGGGCCCTGAGCGAGGCGGACGTGACGGTCCGGCGGCTGACCGTCGTGTCCGGCCACCGCGTCCCGTACCTGCTGCACGACGACCTCATGGTGGACTACGCCTTCACGCGGATGATGGGCGCGGACCCGGCCGCCCATGGCTGGCCCGCCGACGAAGCGGCGGTCGGCCGGGCTCTCGCGACCGCGCTGGCCGGCTCGCCGACGGCCTTGGCGGAGGGCGCCCTCGGGCGGGTGACCGGCGACGAACAACTGGACGCGGTCGCCGAGCGGTTCCGTGCCCTCGGGCAGCGGGACACGGCCGAACGGCGGGCGGAACTGCTTCGCGCCCTCGCCGACGCGGATCCGGCGCAGGCCGACGCCGCGCAGCTCGGGGCCCTGCACACCGCCTTCGCGCGGACCCTGGAGGCGGTGACACGCCACGAGCCGGAGCCGTACGCGGGGGACATCACCTTCCTCCGGCCGGTGGAGCCCCGGCACTTGATCCCCGGTCCGCAGGACGATCCGGCCGACTTCTGGCGTGAGGTGTGCCTGGGCGACCTGACGGTCGTCGACGTTCCGGGCGATCACTTCAGTTGCCTGCGGCCGCCGCACGTGACGCGGACGACGGACGCGATCACGGCGCCGGAGGTGGACCACCGATGACGCGCGCCCCCTCGGACCCGATGCGCATCGTCGTGTGCGGCACCCGGTTCGGCCAGGTGTACCTCTCGGCCCTCCGCCGTGCCGCGCCCGAGCGCTTCCGGCTCGCCGGCATCGTGGCACGGGGCAGTGCCCGGTCCGTCGCGCTCGCGGAGGAGTACGGCGTCCCGCTGTACGACAAGGTCGACCAGCTGCCCGACGACATCGACGCGGCCTGCGTCGTGGTGTCGACCGCGGTCGGCGGCGGCCGGGGCGTCGAGCTGGCCCAGGCCCTGCTCGAGCGCGGAATCCACGTGCTGCAGGAACACCCGGTGCACCCGACCGAGCTGGCGGACTGCCTGCGGGTGGCGCGCCGGGCGGGGACCCAGTACCTGGTGAACACCTTCTATCCGCATCTCGAGCCGGTCCAGCGGTTCACCTCCGCCGCTCGCCGGCTGGTGCGGCTGCGCAAACCGGTGTTCGTCGACGCCATGTGCGCGGTGCAGGTCTCCTTCGACCTGCTCGACATCCTGGCCGGGATCTTCGACGGGCTGCGGCCCTGGTCGCTGTCTCCGGTCGCGGAGCGGGAGGGCCGCCCGCTGGTCGCTGTGGACGGGCAGATCGCGGGCGTGCCCCTGACGCTGCGGGTGGAGAACCGGATGCAGGAGGGCGACGACAGTACGAGCCTGTTCCTGCACCGGATCACCATCGGGACCGACGCGGGCAACCTGATGCTGGCCAACACCCATGGTCCGGTCATCTGGAGCCCGTCGCTGCGCATGCCGTCGGACGCGACGGGGCAGTTCCTCCCGAGTCGGTCGGACGCGGCGGAGCGGTGGCCGCACGGGCTCGGCACCACCGGCGCCTACGTGGGTGCGGCCGAGACGCCCACCTGGGCGACCGCCCTGGACGAGGTGTGGGGGGAGGGGGTGTTGGCCGCGCTGGACGAGCTGCGGGAGCGCGTCGACGCGGGCGTGGACCCGTTGCAGGGCAGTCAACGCCCGCTGGCCGTCGCCCGCGCCTGGAAGGAGCTGACCGAGTCCCTGGGCTATCCGGAGGTGGCCCACCCGGATTCCGGGGACCCGTTGACGGTCGCCGATCTCACCGGTTGAGCGGGCGCCGGACACCGGCCGTGGAACGGCCCGGAGTCGTTGGCCATTGTTGGTGGCACAGCGACTCCGTCCACGGTACGGTGATATCGGAACACGTTTGAAAATCGATGGGAGAGGCATGAGTGCGATCGATCCCGCTGTGGCGGGGGAACGGTCCACGTTGTTAGCGGAGACCGGTCCGGCCGGAAAGAAGGACTTCGGACGGCTGTTACGTCCGTTCGTCCAAAAGCTTGCGGTTGTAGTGCTCCTGCAGGTGATCGGCGCTCTCGCGGGACTTGCGCCGCTGCTCGCGGTGGTGGAGCTGGGGCGGACTCTGCTGGCGGAGGGCCCCGTTGACCACGATCACGTGTGGAACGTCGTGATCGTGGGTGTGGTCGGCCTGTTCGTGCGGCTGGTCTTCACGGCGGCGTCGTCCGGGATCGGCCATGTGCTCGACGGCCAGGTGCAGTTGGCGTTCCGCCGGCAGCTGGCGGCGCAGCTGGGCCGGGTGCCGATCGGCTGGTTCTCCCGTCGCCGGACAGGTGAGCTGGCCAAGGTGGTGGGGGAGGACGTGGGTGCGGTGCACCCGTTCATCGCCCACACCCCCGGGGAGCTCGTCTCCGCGTTCGTGGTTCCGCTGGCGTCGCTGGTCTATCTGTTCACCGTCGACTGGCGGATGACGCTGATCACCCTGATCCCGGTGGTGATGGCGATCGCGCTGGTTCCGCTGATGATGACGCCGAAGCGGCTGCGGGAGCAGGAGGAGTTCGATACCGCGATGGGCCGGATCTCGACATCGGTGGTCGAGTTCGTGCAGGGCATCGCGGTGGTCAAGGCGTTCGGCCAGTCGGGGCGTGCACACCGCAAGTTCCTGACCGCGGCGGACGATTTCGTGGGCACGTTCAACCGGTGGGTGCACGGCATCTCGCGGATCGCCGCAGGGATGCAGTTGGTGCTGGCGCCGCCGTTCGTGCTGCTCGTCGTGCTGATCGGCGGCACGATCCGGATCACCGGTGGCGGCCTGGCGCCGGCCGATCTGCTGCCGTTCCTGCTCCTGGGCCTGGGGCTGACGGCTCCGGTGGCCGCCCTGGGGCACGGTTTCGACGAGATGCAGGCCGCGGGGCGCGCGGTGGGCCGGATCCGCGAGGTGCTGGAGGTCGAACCGCTTCCGGAGCCGCCGCATCCGCGGATCCCGCAGGGGAACCGCGTGGAGCTGAGCGGGGTCCGGTTCGGCTACGAGGACGACCGCGAGGTGCTGCGAGGGGTCGATCTGGTGCTGGAGCCGGGGACGGTCACCGCCGTGGTGGGCCCCTCGGGAAGCGGGAAGTCCACGCTGGTGCAGCTGCTGCCCCGGTTCTTCGACCCCGGCCAGGGCGCTGTGACGCTGGGCGGAGTGGACCTGCGCGAACTCGGCAGCCGGGAGCTGTACCAGCGGGTGTCGTTCGTCTTCCAGGACGTGCGACTGCTGCGCGCCTCGGTCGCGGACAACATCGCGCTGGCGGTGCCGCAGGCCGATCGCGACGACGTGGTGCGGGCCGCGAAGCTGGCCAACATCCACGAGCGGATCCTCGAACTGCCGCACGGCTACGAGTCGGTGATCGGCGAGGACGCCAGGCTGTCCGGCGGCGAGGCGCAGCGGATCGCGATCGCCCGCGCTCTGCTGGCCGATACGCCGGTTCTGGTCCTGGACGAGGCGACCGCGTTCGCCGATCCGCAGACCGAGCAGGCGGTGCGCCATGCCCTGGCGACGCTGGGCGGTGAGCGGACGGTTCTCGTCATCGCCCACCGTCTGGAGACCATCATGGACGCCGACTCCGTGGTGATGCTGGACGAAGGGCAGATCGTCGAGCGGGGCCGGCCCGCGGAACTGCTCACCCAGAACGGGAGGTTCGCCACGTTCTGGCAAACCCACCACGCGGCATCCGCCGACGACGTCGACGCCCTGGGCGGCGTACTGCAGGGAGATGAGTCCCGATGATCCGCATGTTGCTGCGTGTGCTGGGACGCGAGTACGCCCAGCCGCTGCGCCGCACCGTGACCCTGATGACGATGACGTCGGTGGCCGAGGGCCTGTCCTACGCGCTGCTGGTGCCCGTACTGCGAGAGCTGTTCGGCGACTCGCCCGAGGACGCCTGGCCCTGGCTGACCGGGTTCGGCATCGCGATCGCGGTCTACGCGACGCTGCGCTACGTCAGTGACCTGTCCGGCTTCCACGTGGGCACGGCGCTGCTGCGCGGCATGTACCACCGGCTCGGCGACCACCTGTCCCGGCTGCCGATCGGCTGGTACAACAACTCCAGCCGGCTGGGCGAGGTCTCGGTGCTGGCCAGCCAGGGCGTGCTGCAGGCGATGTCCGTGATCGCGCACCTGCTGGCGCCCTTCGTCTCGGCCAGCGTGACGCCGTTGACCATCGTCGTGGTGATGCTGGCCTACAACTGGCAGCTGGGACTGGCCGCACTGGCCGCCGCGCCCCTCGTGGTGGGGATCCAGGTCTGGACGGCACGTACGTCGGCCGCCGGCGACGTGGAGCGCCACAAGCTCGACGAGCAGGCCACCGGCCGGGTCATCGAGTTCCTCCAGGTGCAGCCGGTCCTGCGGGCCGGCGGGCGCACCGGGGAGCGCTTCGGGCTGCTGGACAACTCACTGCGCGATGTCGAGCGGGCCTCGCGCCGCGCCACGTTCTCCGCGCTGCCCGGCGCGGTGGGCCTGACCCTGACGGTCCAGGCGATGTTCACCGCGCTGCTGGTCCTGGGCGTCTACCTGGCGCTGGACGGGAACATCGGCGTCGCGGAGGTCCTGACGATCCTGGTGCTGGCCGCCCGCAGCGCCGACCCCCTGCTGTCCCTGACGGACATCGGCGGCAAGCTCCGCGGCGCGCGTTCGGTGCTGGCCCAGCTCGACACGGTCCTGCGCACCGAACCGCTGCCCGAACCGGCCGAACCCCGTCAGCCGACCGGCCACGACCTGGAGTTCGACGCCGTCACGTTCCGGCACGGCGACCGCACCGTCTTCGACCACGCCTCGCTGACCGTGCCCCAGGGGCAGCGGCTCGCCGTGGTGGGTCCCTCCGGCGCGGGCAAGAGCACCCTGCTGCAACTGCTCGCACGGTTCTACGACGTCGACCAGGGCGCCGTGCGCATCGGCGGCGTGGACGTACGCGAGATGAACCCCGAGGCGCTGATGGCGCAGATGTCCATCGTCTTCCAGGACGTCTACCTCTTCGACGGCACGATCGAGGAGAACATCCGGCTGGGCCGCCCGGACGCCTCCGACGCCGACGTGCGCGCGGCAGCGAGCGCGGCACGCCTGGACGAGGTCATCGAGCGGCTGCCCGACGGATGGGCGGCCAACGTCGGCGAGGGCGGCGCGCTGCTCTCCGGTGGTGAACGCCAGCGCGTCTCCATCGCTCGCGCGCTGCTCAAGGACGCGCCCGTCGTGCTGCTGGACGAGGTGACCTCCGCACTCGACCCGGTCAACGAAGCAGCCGTCCACGAGGGCATCGAACGCCTGATGGCCGGCCGCACCGTGGTCATGGTCGCCCACCGCATGCGCACCGTTCAGCGCGCCGACCGCGTCGTCTTCCTGGACGGAGGCCGGGTCGTGGAGGAAGGAAGCCACGACGAACTCCTGCGCCGCGGCGGCCGTTACGCCGAGTTCTGGAACATCGCCATGGCACCCGCAGCGAGGAAGTAGACCGAGATGTCTGTCGATCCCATAGTGAGGGACGGTCGCACCGGTGCGTTCCGTCGCCTCGTGTCGCGGCCCTACGCCCGGGCCCGGGTGGTGCTGTTCCCGCACGGCGGCGGCAGCGCCAGCTACTACCGGTCGTGGGCCGCGGCGGTCCCCTGGGACATCGAGTTCCTCGCCTGCCAGTATCCGGGCCGTGAGGACCGGTACTCCGAACCGTCGCCGGCGGACATCCAGAGTCTGGCCGCCGCGCTTGCGGACGGTCCGCCGGTCGACGGGCCGCAGCTTCCGACCATTCTGTTCGGGCACAGCATGGGGGCCGTCGTCGCCTACGAGGTGGCCCGCCGGATCTCCGCGGACGGCGACCCGCCGCAGGGACTGGTCGTCTCGGGGCACCCGGCCCCGGCCCTGACCCGGCCGGGCCGGGTGCATCTCGGCAGCGACGAGGAGCTGGTCGAGGAGTTGCGCCGTACCGAGGCGACGCACCTCGACCTCCTCGACAACCCCTCGTTCATCCAGGCGTTCCTGCCTGTCATCAGGTCCGACTACCGGTTGAGCGAAACCTATCGGCCCCTGCCCGGCCCACGGCTGAACGTTCCGGTCACGGTGCTGTACGGCGACCGGGACCCGGAGATCCTTCCGCGGGAGGCCGAGGCGTGGAGCGAGGTCACCGAAGGCCCGTGCGAGGTGCGCGTCTTCGAGGGCGGTCACTTCTACCTGGAGGAGCACCGCGACCCGGTCGTCGAACTCCTCACGGCGCATGCACGCGCGGCGTCCGACGAATCGGCGGTCCCATGGCTCTCCGCCCCGTGACCGCCCCGAGCGAAAACCACTCACAAAGCCGAGACGAAGGCAGAACACCGTGACAACCGAAGCCGCCGGTCAGCGCTTGGACTTCCGGATGAACCCACGGGATCTCATCAACATCGGAATCTTCGGTGCGCTCTACATCGTTACTGTGGGGATATTCAACCTGCTCGAATTCATCAGCCCGATCGCGACGCTGGTGACGAGCGCCGTCAGCATCGTCGCGGCGGGCGTGCCGTTCATGCTCTTCCTCACCCGGGTGCGGCATGCCGGCATGGTCACCGTGTTCGCCGTCATCGTGAACGGCTTCATGCTGCTCATCGGCAGCCCGCCGATCGGCATGGTCATCGGAGTGGTGGCGGCTCTGGTTGCCGAGGCGCTGCTGTATGCCGGCCGGTACCGCTCGCGGAAGATGAGCGTGCTCGCCTACGCCGTGTTCAGCACCTGGTTCGCGGGGCTGTTCGCGCCGATGCTGTACGCCCGCGACGAATTCCTGTCCAGCCCGTACATGGACTCCATGGGGGCGGAGTACGTCGAGAAGCTCGACGCACTCCTCTCGCCGGCCGTGCTGATCGCGTTCGACGTGTCCACGCTGGTGTTCGGCGTGATCGGCGGAGCGCTCGGAGTCCGGCTGCTGGACAAGCACTTCCGGAAAGCCGGCCTGGTGTGACCGGTACCCGTTCGCAGCCGGCCCCGGCCGCGGTGGACGAGCCCGTCGCCACCGCACCCGAGGGCACGGTCGGGGGGTGGGTGCTCGACCCGCGCACCGCGGTGGTGATCCTGCTGGCCGCGAGCATCACCATCATGGCGCCCGGCGGACTGTGGTTCGTTCCGGCATCGCTGGTCGCCGGTGTGCTGCTGGCGATCACGGAGCGGGCCTGGCGGCGCGTGTTCGGACTCCCGGCGGCCGCCGCGGCGGCCGCCGGGGTGGCCTTTCTGCTGCCGCTGGCCGCTCCGTGGCCGGTGCTCGGCCTCGTCGGGGTGATGGGCGAGTTCACGCTGCGGCTGGTGGTCGTGGGCGGCATCGCCGCACACCTGATCCGGACGATCCCGCCGACCCGGTACACCGCCGCACTGCGGGCGGCGCGGGTGCCCTCGGCGTTCACCGTGTCCGGCGCGGTGATGCTGCGGTTCGCGCCCACCATCGTGAGCGAGGCACGGGCGGTGCGGGACGCCATGCGGCTGCGCGGGCTCGGCGGCTGGACGGCGATGCTGCGACACCCCCTGCGCGCCATCGAGTACTTCACGGTCCCGCTGATGGCGTCGAGTCTCCGGGCGGCGGAGGACCTCTCGGCGTCGGCGCTGCTCCGCGGGCTGGGGTCGCAGCCGAGGCCGACGTCGATGCATCCGCCGCGACTCGGCCCGGCGGACGCGGTGGCCGGATGCGTGGTGGTGCTGCTGGCGGTGGCGACGGTGCTGTGGAGGTCCGGGCGGTGATCCAGCTCAAGGACGTCCGATGGGCGTATCAAGGACATGACAAGACCGTGCTCGACGGGCTGGACCTGCACGTCCGGCGCGGCGAGACCGTGGTGCTGTGCGGGCCGAGCGGCTCGGGCAAGAGCTCGGCGCTGCGGCTCATGAACGGCCTCATCCCCCATTTCCACGAGGGGACCCTGGAGGGGGAGGTCCGCGTCGCCGGGGAACCGATCCACGACCTGGCACAGGTCGGGCGGGTGACCGGGACGGTGCTGCAGCACCCCCGCCGCCAGTTCTTCACCGACGCCGTCGACACCGAACTGGCCTTCGCGCTGGAGAACTTCGGCACACCGCCGCAGCACATCCGCCACCGGGTCGGCGAGGTCATCGCCGACTTCGGGCTGAACACCCTCGTGGGTTCGCTGCGGCAGATGTCGGGCGGCCAGCAGCAGCGGGTGGCGTGCGCGGCGGCCATCACGCACGGGCCGCCGCTGCTGCTGTTCGACGAGCCCACCTCCAACCTGTCCCCGCAGGGCATCGCGGATCTCACCGCGGCCCTGCGTCACCTCCAGGGGCTGGGCGCGACCCTTGTCATCGCCGAACACCGCCTGCACTATCTGCGCGAACTCGCCGACCGGATCGTGGTGCTCCACGAGGGCCGGGTCGCCAGGGAATGGACCAGGGCCGAATTCGCGGGACTGACCGACGAGATGTTGCGCGAGGAGGGACTGCGCAGCCTCGACCCGCCCGAAAGGGACGGAGTGGCGCCGACCTTCGCGTACGGACCCAGCATCGGCACCGGAGAGACCCGGCCCCGTCCCGGGTCGGCGGCCGACGCCGGCGGTGTCCTGCTGCGCGGCATCCGCTGCGGATTCCGCGGCAGACCCGTACTCGACATCGCGGAGGCGCATCTGCCCGCCGGTGTCATCACCGCAGTCACCGGGCCCAACGGCGCGGGCAAGACCACCCTGGCCCGGATCCTCGCCGGCCTGCAACGCCACACCGGTCAGGTGCTCCTGGACGGTCTCCCGCTGTCCCGCGCGCGGCGGCAGCGCGAGACCGCGCTCGTGATGCAGGACGTGCAGCGGCAGCTGTTCACCGACAGCGTCACCGCCGAACTGAGCCTCGGTGCGCTCCCGGAGCACGCGGGACACGCCGCCGCCGTGCTCGCCGGTCTCGACCTGAAGGGCTTCGGCGACCGGCACCCGCTGTCGCTGTCCGGAGGCCAGCAGCAGCGCCTGGTCGTGGCCACGGCCCGGCTGAGCGGCCGCCGCGTCGTCATCTTCGACGAGCCCAGCTCCGGTGTCGACCGCCGCCACCTGCAGTCGATGACCCAGGTCATGCGCGACGTCGCCGAGTCGGGCGCCGTGGTCCTCCTCATCAGCCATGACGCCGACCTCCTCACCCTCGCCGCGGACCAGGAGCTGTGCCTGGTCGCCCTGTGAAGAATTCACAGGGGCAGGGGTGAAGTGAACATTGTGACGCCGAGCCCGCGGTCGGTAGCCTGCCGATATTGGTGTGGGTTGAATTTCTTTCACATGATGTCGGCCTGTTTTCCGGGAACAGCGCGGAAAGCATGGAAATGGGGATGCCGGATGTGCGGAATAGCGGGCTGGGTTTCGTTCGACACCGATCTGACGCGCCAGGGTGACGTGCTCGACGCCATGACCGAGACGATGGCGTGCCGCGGCCCGGACGGCCGCGGCACGTACCTGGGCACGCATGTGGGGCTCGGGCACCGGCGTCTCGCCATCATCGACCTGCCCGGTGGCACGCAGCCGATGAGCGTGAGCACGCCGGCCGGGGATGTCGTCCTGGTGTACTCCGGGGAGGCCTACAACTTCCAGGAGCTGCGCGGCCGCCTCGAGTCGCTGGGGCACAGCTTCCGGACGGACAGCGACACCGAGGTGGTGCTCCACAGCTACCTGGAGTGGGGCGAGAGCGTCGTCGACCACCTCGACGGCATGTACGCGTTCGCGATCTGGGACGAGCGCGACCAGAAGCTGCTCCTCGTACGCGACCGCATGGGCATCAAGCCCCTCTTCTACCACCCCACTCCGGACGGTGTGCTGTTCGGCTCGGAACCGAAGGCGATCCTGGCGAACCCGCGGGTGCGCAAGGCGGTCGACACGGACGGCCTGCGGGAGCTGTTCGCGCAGACCAAGACCCCGGGCTGGGCGCTGTGGAAGGGCATGCACGAGGTGCTGCCGGGCACGCTGATCAGCGTGGACCGACGCGGCCTGCGGGAGCGGACCTACTGGCGCCTGCAGCCGGCCGAGCACACGGACAGCCTCGACGACACCGTGGCACGGGTACGGGAGATGCTCACCGGGATCGTCGACCGGCAGCTGATCTCGGACGTACCGCAGTGCGTCCTGCTCTCGGGCGGGCTGGACTCCAGCGCGATCACCGGCCTCGCGGCCGAGCGGCTGGCCCTGCGGGGCGAGCAGGTGCGCACCTTCTCGGTGGATTTC
Organism: Streptomyces sp. NPDC006197; assembly: GCF_040613865.1. Lineage (NCBI taxonomy): Bacteria > Bacillati > Actinomycetota > Actinomycetes > Kitasatosporales > Streptomycetaceae > Streptomyces > Streptomyces sp. NPDC006197. The sequence goes on from NZ_JBEXSZ010000013.1 coordinate 72,780, forward strand.
GCCGGCCAGGAGGAGAACTTCGTCCCCGACGAGATGCGCGAGACCCCCGATTCGCCGTTCGTGCGCGATGTCGCGGCGCACGTGGGGTCCGCGCACCACGACGTGGTGCTGAACCCCGCCGACCTCTCGGACCCCGAGGTGCGGCGCGCGGCCGTCGGCGCCCGGGACATCCCGAACGGCTTCGGTGATCTGGACAATTCGCTGTACCTGCTGTTCAAGGCGATCAGGGAACGGTCGACGGTGGCGCTGTCGGGCGAGTCGGCCGACGAGGTGTTCGGCGGGTATCCCTGGTTCCACGTCGAAGCGCTGACCCGTGCCGACACCTTCCCGTGGATGGCGGTCATCCCCCCGCTGAGCCTCGCGGCGCGCACCGACCACATCGAGCCCGGGCTGCGCAAGCGGCTCGACGTGGGGGCCTACACCGCCGACCAGTACGCGACGGCGCTCGCCGAGGTCGAGCACCTCGACGGCGCGTCCGAGCTGGAGCGCCGCATGCGCTCGATGTTCCACCTCCACCTGACGCGTTTCGTGCGCAACATGCTGGACCGCAAGGACCGGCTGTCCATGGCGGTCGGGCTCGAGGTACGGGTGCCGTTCTGCAACCACGAACTCGTCGAGTACGTCTACAACACGCCGTGGTCGATGAAGACGTTCGACGGCCGGGAGAAGAGCCTGCTGCGCCACGCCGCGGCCCACGTGATGCCCCGCTCGGTGGTGGAGCGGGTCAAGAGCCCGTACCCGTCGCCGCAGAACCCCGAGTACGCGGCGAACCTGCAGCAGCAGGTGAAGGAGCTCGTCGCGACCCCGGATTCACAGGTGTTCGCGCTGGTCGACCGGGCCTGGGCGCAGCAGGTCGTGGCGCAGGATCCGGCGGGCATGCCGGTGGGCGTACGCGCCGGACTGGAGCGCGTGCTCGACCTGAGCACCTGGCTGGAGCTGCACTCGCCCGAACTGCAGCTGGACTGACGACGCCGCACCGACGTGTCGCCGTACGCGGCTCCGGGCCGCGCCGGCGGTCCGGGCCGCGGCCCTCGACGGCACGCGGAGCACGCCGAGACCCCCGGTGTGGTGGAGCGTTCGGGCTCCACCGCACGCGGGGGTCTTCGTGTCCCTCCGCCGCGTCCCGTCAAGGTGCCTGAGACGGGGGCGTCGCCGCTGTGGCCTGCGCGAGCAGCCCGTCGACGAAGGCCTGGAGCCCCTGGCGGTAGTCGTCCTGCGGGACCAGGCCCGGCCATTGACCGCTGAGGGCGGCCAGGCGGGGCGTCTGGGACACGTCGAGGATGTCGGCCAGGGGGTCGTGGTTGGCGGGTTGTCCGTCGTCCGTCGGCCGACGGCCGTGGTGCGCCTGGACGAGGATCTCGCCGACCGTGTAGTACCAGAGGCTGCGGACGACGTAGAGGGCCTGTTCGGGTGAGCACCCGTAGTCGATGGCTCCGACCACGATCGTTTCGATCAGCCACAGGGGCTTTTCGCCGAGGCGGACGAGGAACCCGTCGGCCGTCAGGACCTTCGCGGCCCAGGGCCAGGCGGCGAGGGAGCCGTGGATCGCGGTGATGGCCGCGATGATCCGGTCCCGTGGCTCGTCGGGCAGGTCGGGGTGCGGGATCTGGTCCGCGTACTCCTGCATCAGGAGGAACAGCAGGTCCTCCTTGTCCTGCACGTGGTGGTACAGGGTGGTCGCCCCGATGCCGACCTCGGCGGCCAGCCGACGGATGGTCAGCTTCTCCCAGCCGTCCCGATCGATGAGCCGGCGGGCCGCGGTCAGGATCTGCGTACGGGAGGTTACGGGCGGTCGGCCGACGCGGCCGTGTGGTGCGTTGATTCGGGACACCGTCCCATCATGCCCTTCTGTTCAGGCTGCTCAGGACCTGCCGAAACCGGTTGGCTCCGACTTCTGTACTCAAAAGCGGGCTGTTCCGGTGATAATTTCAGAACGCGTTCGCAAAATCTACTGCACGCGAAGGACGACCTCGCGACACCGACGGGACCGACGGGAGGGTCGAACCCGTGCCCGGCGCACTTCCCGCCGACGGCCGCTTTGCGATCCCCGCTACGCCGGGTACTCCGTCCATGCCGGCGGTGCGGGCAGTGCCGCAGAGAGGACTCCACCGACTGGTGGAGTTCTGCTTCGACCTTGAGCAGTTGACGTGACGTCACATGACTGACCGGCACATGTGCAGGTCAGGGAGGGTCCGACTCCGCGGGGTCGGGAGCTTGGTCTTTCCCGTGCCGGGATGCAGTGCACGGTTCGGTGTCAGGAGGGCCGGATTCCGTGGGCGCCACGGGACGTCCGGGGCGACGAGGCTTCGCATGGGGGTGTTCGGTATTGTGTTCGGATCGAACATCGTCACACTGAGCTATCGCCTCGAACCGTGTATCCGGCTCGTTCGAGAGGGCTGTAGCAGGGAGGGCCTTTGCGTTACCCAGCTGCGGCGCAGTTTCTGCGTAACGCGATACCAGACGTCATCCATGCCTATCAGATGGCGTTGAGGGCGGTCCGCAGTCCCTTGGCCATGCGCAAGGAGGCGTGGCCGAAGTGCCGCGACCAGGCGCAGGCGATCGTGGAGGACTGCGTCGCGCGACTGACCGGGGACGGTCCGCTCGAGTCGGCCGACGCCTGGCGGTACTCGCATCTCGTGGGCACCGACCGTGCCCACCAGGGAATCGCGGTCGCCGAGTCGGTGCGCGCGGTGGAGATCCTGTGGAACGCCATGCAGCCGACCATCAACTCCGCCGTGCAGTACGAGGCACCCGCGCGACGGGCCCCCGCGCTGTTGCTGATCAGTACCGCGTTCCGCTCCAGCGCCGGAAGCCGGCTCTACGCGGGCGCCGTCGGCTATGGCGGGGCCACCGCCCGGCCCTCCGACACCCTGCCGAACGATGACGACACCGCAGCGGGCGTCTCCGAGGCGGCGTCGATGCACGCCGGGGTGGGCGTGGCGTTGTCCCGGCGCGAGAAGGAGGTGCTCGAGGGGGTGGCGAAGGCGATGACCAACAGCCAGATAGCCCGCCAGCTCGGCATCACCACGGCGACCGTGAAGCGCCATCTCAACAACATCTACGGCAAGTTGGGCGCCGTCTCCCGCATCGACGCCGTCAACAAGGCCTTCGGGCGCTACTGACACGCGGACCGCTGCACGGGCGACGGTCACGCAGGCCCGTGCAGCAGGAGCGCCAGCAGCATGGTGACGTTCGCCGCGAACTGGGTGCGCATGAACACGCGGTACGCACTGCGGCGGGTCTTCCTGTCCCCGTCGGCGGCCCTGGCCGTACGGACGATCTGCGCCACCATGCAGACGGCTCCGATCGCCAGGGGGACCGCTCCGGCCAGCGTCAGCGGAGCCCAGACCAGTGCCGCCAGCACCCCGCCCGCTCCGACGAGGAGAGCACCCGCCACCGCGACCGCGCGGGCCCGGGCGGCACCGTGGCGCACGGCCACGGTACGGCGCCCGCCGACGGCGTCCCCCTCGACGTCACCGAGGTCCTTGACGACCGCCCCCACCAGGGCCATCCAGGCGCTCATCACCGTGGCGAAGACCAGTCCGGAAGGGCCCGGTTCGCCTCCCACGGCAACGGCACCCGACGCGAACGAGGTCCAGCCGAGTCCGAACACCACCACCGCGCAGGTGCTGCTCCAGCGTTTCGCGGGAAACGGCGGCGCCGAATAGAGCCAGCCCAGCAGCAGGAACAGCGCCACCCACGGGGTGAGCCCGGGGACGTACAGCGACAGCAGAAGGGACCCCGCGGCCACGACCGCGGTGAGCAACGCGGCCGTCCGCTCCGGCAGGTCGCCCCGGGCGATCGGACGGGCGGACCCGTTGGCGCGGTCCTCCTTGACGTCCAGCACACCGTTGACGAGGTAGGCGGCCACCACGGCCAGCCACCAGACGAGGACCCCGGCGGCCAGGTGCGGTCCGTCCGCCAGATCCCGGGAGGCGAAGGCGGCGCCCACCGTGAACCGCGTGAGGAACACGATCTGAACCACAGGCCGTGCCTCGACCAGGCCCAGGCGCGCGTAGCGGAGGCCGCGGCAAAGCGGAACACGAGGCCGCGATTCAGGGAGGAGAACTCTGCCGGAGGTCACTGTCACGGCGTTCAGCCTACGAGGAACGTGTCGTCCCAGGCCGTGACTGCATCCAAGGGTGTACTCAGGACCGCGCCCGCGCCCGCGCCCACGCCCACGCCCGCGCCCGCGCCCACGCCCGCGTCCTCGTCCTGATCGCGGTCGCGGGCCCGGTGCATCCTTGGGTGCAGTTCCGCCTGCCCGCCGCTCCTGGTTGACATCGTATGGGTCGACCGAGGAAGCAGGAGAGAGTCATAAGCGGCCGGCATCAAAAATGCGCGGCGTGTGACTGCCGATCTGCCAAAGGCCGCCTGAAACCGCCCGCCGGAACACCGCCGGTGGATTCAGGCCGGTTTGGACTGCTCGACCCAGGCAGCGTGAACACGTTCACCGCATCCCCGCCGACTGGGTGATCCCGGTTTCGATGCAGCTGCCTGCCGACTGCGAAAGCAGCTGTCGATCTGCACTGCGACGTGCCGTTCCATTATCGGGAGGTAAGCGAAGTGGATTACCATATGGGTACGGTCACCCTGGGTGGCTCGCTGCCAGATAAATTGGAAGCAATCGCTGCCGCCGGCTTCTCTGGTATCGAATTGATGGAATGGGACCTTCAGGCATCCTCGGTGCCCGTCGCCCGAGCCATGGCGGAAGACCTCGGCCTGGAAATCATCAACTATCAGCCGCTCAGGGATTTCGAAGGCGGCCCCAGGGACCAGCTGGTGCCCAAGCTGGACCAAATCGAGCGGGTCTTCGACTGCATGGAGCAGTTGAGGACGAGCACGCTGATCCTGTGCAGCAACGTCAGCGACGTTTCGGATCTCGACGACGACGCGGTCGCCGATGACCTGGCGCTCCTGGGAGAGAGGGCTGCAGCCAGAGGGTTCTCGATCGGTTACGAAGCGCTGTCCTGGGGGCTACGGGTCAATACGTTCCGCCAGGCGTGGAGGATGATCGAGCGTTCCGGCGCCGGAAACATAGGTCTGGTGCTGGACAGCTTTCACACCCTGGCCCTGAACGACCATTTCGGGGACCTGTCCGACGTGCCGCCCGATCGCATCGCGCTGATCCAGGTGTCGGATGCTCCCCGCATGGATCTGGATGTGAAGTCCTGGAGCCGGCACCACCGCTGCTTGCCGGGTGAGGGAGATTTCGATGTGACCGCGTTCCTGGCGCCTGTACTGGCCAACGGTTATGACGGCCCGATCTCGCTTGAGGTGTTCAACGACCACTACAAGGCGCGGCCCCCTGCGCCACTGGCGCGACAAGGCATGACCGCCTTGCGCGAAGTCACGTCGGCGGCGATGTTGCCGGCTCCCCGAGAAGGAAGGCAGTTCCATGAGCACCGAATATGAAATATTCGACTTCCCGGAGATCGAGCCCGGCCCGGAGAAGCCGTTGGTACTCGGCCCGGCGGGCGAGGTCTTCAACTTCGTGCAGACCGGCGAAAGCAACGGCGGCAAGTTCCTGTTCTCCAAGCTGACCGTACCGCCGCACGTCGGCCCGCCGCCGCACATCCATCACCGTACCGACGAGTGGTTCTACGCGCCGAACGGCGGGTTCAGCATCTTCATGGGGCCCAACGAATTTCCTGACCTGGACATCACGCCGGGTGATGGTGCCGAGAAGGAAACGGTCGCCATGCTGCCGATGCGCCCGAAAGAACTGCTCTACGTCCCACGCAACTACACGCATGGTTTCGTCAACACGACAAACACCAACCAGGAGATGTGGTTGGTCTGGTCGCCGGACACGCCGGAGAGCTCCATCCTCCCGTATTTCATGAACGCGGGCAAGGTCGTGACCAGCAAGCAGGACATCACGGAGCCGGATTTTCTGTCCCGCATTCGTCTTGTTTCCATGGCTCGCGACTACGGCATCAATCAGAGCGCGGACTTCTGGGACTTCGTCAAGGACGTCGTGGAAGACAGGCCCGAGTGGTTGCCGAGCGACAGCCGCGCGAGGCTGCTGAGCCTGTTCCACGATGAAATCGAGGCGCAGGCGTAGTCCCATGGGCATCGACAAGAAGACCTCAATCGCCATCGTCGGCGGTGGACTGGGCGGAGCCGCGACGGCCGCGTTGCTGCAGCAGGCCGGCTATTCCGTGGCGGTGTTCGAGCAGGCACGCGAGTTCGAGCCCGCCGGCGCCGGGATCCATCTGTCGCCCAACGTGATGCGCATCCTGGGCCATGTGGGGATCGACGACGCGCTCGTCAGGTCTGGACACCTGCCCGAATCGTTTACCAGCCGGAACCTGACATCGAATTCCGTCAGGTGCGCGTTGTCGCTCGGTGACCACGCGAAGGAGAGGTACGGAGCTCCCTATCTCACCGTCGGTCGCGGCGTTCTCCATCGAGAGCTGATCGACGCCCTGCGGCCGGGCAGCGTGCAGTACGGCAAGCGACTGGTTTCGCTCGACGACCGCGGCACGGAGGTGCGGATGCACTTCGCCGACGGAAGCACCGCCGAAGCCTCCTGCGTCATCGGTGCCGACGGTCTGGGGTCTCGGGTCCGTGAAGCGATGCACGGCGCCGAACGCCCCAGCTTTTCCGGCCAGATCGCGTACCGGGCGACAGTGCCCGCGCACACCCGAGTCCCCGTCGACAGGCGGTGCATCACCAAGTGGTGGGCCGACGAGAGCTTTGTCATCGGCTACCCGACCGACTCCCGGAGCGACGACTACTACTTCGTCGCCGGCGCGGCGGCTGACACGTGGCCGCATCCGCAGTCCTGGGTCGACGGCGACAAGGACGAGATGCTGGACGCTTTCACCGGCTCTTGCGACGAAGTCCTCAGCCTGCTCGGCGCGGCTCGGTCCCTGACCAAGTGGCCGCTCTTCGAGCGCCCGCCGTTGCAGCAATGGGGACGAGGGCGCATCGCGCTCCTCGGCGACGCCTGTCACCCCATGAGGCCGCACATGGCGCAAGGGGCGGCCATGGCCGTCGAGGACGGCGTGCTGCTGCTGCGTTGCCTGGAGGTCGAGGACGAGATCGAGGCCGCGTTCTGGCGTTACGCCGAGAGCCGCAAGCAACGTACCGCCCGGATCCAGGCCGTGTCCGCCGAGAACTCGTGGCTCAAGGATGCCGAAGACCCGGCCTGGGTCTTCGGCTATGACGCGATGAACGTTGATCTACATGAATCCAGGAGACATTCCACGTGTACGACACTGACGTCCTGATCGTCGGGAGCGGTCCGGCGGGGTCATCCGCAGGATTGATGCTGAGCACGTACGGCATCGACAACCTCGTGATCACGAAACACCGCTGGCTTGCCGACACTCCGCGTGCGCACTACAAGAACCAACGCACCATGGAGGTCTTCCGAGACCTGGACGTGGCGGACGAGATCATCGCCAAGGCCTCACCCAAAGAAGTCATGGGCAATGTCGTCTTCTGCACCAGTCTGGTAGGCGAGGAACTGGGGCGACTGCCCTATGGCGCCAACAGGGCACAACGGCAGAGCGATTACGCGCTGGCCAGCCCGGCCGAACACTGCGACCTGCCGCAGACCCTGCTGGAGCCCATCCTGTTGTCCAATGCCGCTGCGCGCGGCAGTCATGTCCGGTTCGACACGCAATTCCTGCGGCTCGACCAGGACGAGGACGGTGTCACCGCGCAGGTCCTGGACAGGTTGAAGCGCGAGCGTTACGAGATCCGGGCCAAGTACCTGATCGGGGCGGACGGCGGCAACAGTCTCGTAGCGGAGCAGATCGGCCTGCCCATGGAAGGCCACATGGGGCTCGCCGGCAGTATCAGCATCATTCTGCAAGCGGATCTCTCCCACCTCGTGGCACACCGTCCCGGCTATCTCTGGTGGATCATGCAGCCGGGCGCCAACGTCGGGGGCATCGGCATGGGCCTCCTCCGCATGGTCAGGCCGTGGAACGAGTGGCAGATCGTGTGGGGCTACGACATGAGCGCAGGCGAGCCCGACGTCTCCGAGATCGACGCGGTCGGCATCGCCCGTCAACTGATCGGCGACGATTCGGTGGACATCACCATCCGCTCGGTCTCGACGTGGACGGTGAACCAGAAGTACGCCACCGAGTACTCCCGAGGACGGGTGTTCTGTATGGGCGATGCGGTGCATCGTCATCCACCGTCGAACGGCCTGGGCTCGAACACGTCGATCCAGGACGCCTACAACCTGGCGTGGAAAATGGCGATGGTCTTGAAGGGGCAGGCGGCGGACCGACTCCTGAATACTTATGACCAAGAACGCGCGCCGATAGGCAAGCAGATAGTCGAACGCGCGAACAAGAGCATCGAGCAGTTCGGAGGCATCTTTTCCGCACTCGGGTTGGACGCGAACCTGGATGCGGAGCAGATGCGTGCCAACATGTCCGTCCTGAAGGAGGCTTCCGCGGCGGGCGCCGAAAAGCGGAAGATGTTGCGCGAGGCCATCGAGCTCAAATCGTATGAGTTCGCAACGCAAGGCGTCGAACTCAATCAGCGTTACGCGTCACATGCCGTCTGCCCGGACGGCACCGAGCAGCCCGCGTGGCAGCGCGACCCCGAGCTGTACTACCAGGCCTCCAGCCGGCCCGGCGCCCGCCTGCCGCATGCGTGGCTCGACCGGCAGGGGACGCAGGTCTCGAGCCTGGACGTGGTGGGCAAGGGAAAGTTCACCCTGCTGACGGGGCTGAACGGGCAGCTCTGGCTGCAGGCCGCCAAGCGTCTTTCGGACGAGCTGGACATCGAGATCGCTGCGCATGTCATCGGCCCCGGACACGCCCTGCAGGATCTCTACGGCGATTGGGCGAACGTTACGGGACTGCCGGAGGACGGCTGTCTGCTGGTGCGTCCGGATGCGTTCATCGCCTGGCGCAAGGCGGACTCTTCCGCGGCCGTGGACTCGCTGCGCGCAGCCTTGCGCGAGATTCTCGGGCGAGGCTCGGACGACCGGGCCCCGGCGGCCCGTCCAGACATGGCGATGAACAAGTAGAAGAGGTGCGTATGACCATCCAGACGTCTTTTCAGGCGGGGCCCGTCACGCACGAAGGTCCTGAGATCCGGGCATCTGCTGCCGGCGGCATCCGCAGGATGCAGGAGCTGATTCGCGGGATGGCGGTCACCCAGATGATCGCTGCGGCCTGCGAAGTCGGACTTCCCGACGCGGTGGACGACGACGGAACCTCGCTGACCTCTCTGTCCGGACGCCTGAAGGTCCACGCAGGCGTCCTGACACGGCTCGCCCGAGCACTGTCGGCCTATGGCATATTCGATGTCGATGCGGACGGTGGAATTCGCCACAACGAAGCCTCGCGCCTGCTGAGGACCACCACGGCCGGCCCCTCGCTCCACTGGGCCGCGCGATTCTGGGGCATGCCGGGCATCTGGCGGTCCTGGGGAGCGCTGAGTCACTGCGCCGGTACCGGCGAGGAAGCGTTCTCGCACGTCAACGGCCAGGACTTCTTTTCCTACATGAACGGAAGCCCTGAAGAGGAAGCGCTCTATCAGCGCTATATGGCGAGCGGATACCCGGGGCGCTACGCGGCGATCGCCGACGTACTCACGGTGGCTCCCGGCGAACGAGTGATCGACGTCGGCGGGGGGACCGGAAGCCTGGCGCGGACGATTCTCGAACGAAATCCGGACGCGCAGGCCGTCGTGTACGACCAGGCCAGCGTGATTTCGGCCCTGCCCGGAGCGCCGGGGGACGACCGGCTGAGCACGCGCGCGGGTAGTTTCTTCGACGAGGTACCCATGGGAGGAGACCTCTACATCCTGTCGTGGATTCTTCACGACTGGCCGGACGAGAAGGCGGAGTCCATTCTTCGCAACTGCCGCAGGGCGATGAGCGCCGGCGCCCGACTCGTTGTCGTGGATCGCGTCCTGCAGGAGTCTCCGAAGGATTGCGATCCGCTTGACCTGGTGCTGGACCTGCAGATGCTGGTCTTGCACGGAGGGCGTGAGCGCACACTGGACGACTTCACGCGACTCCTGGGTGCGGCGGGCTTTTCCGCTCCTCAGATCCTGTCCGCGCGTCCGGAATTCTCGGTCATCCAAGCATGTGCCGTGTGAACGTCGATTCCCTATCCTGTCGAGAGAGCAATGACCACTGAGAGTGCAACAAGCCGGGCGGCGCAGCTCGGCATGTCACGCGGCCTGACCTTCCTGATGGCTCTGGCCTGCGGCGCGGTCGCGGCCAACATCTACTACGCGCAGCCCTTGGTGGCGTTGATCGGCCCCGATGTGGGCTTGAGCGCGAACGCCTCCAGTCTTGTGGTGACCCTGACCCAGATCGGCTACGGCGTCGGCCTCGTCGTACTGGTTCCGCTGGGTGACATCTTTGAGAACCGTCGTCTCATCATGGTCACCTTGGCTGCGTGCACGGCGGCGCTGCTGAGCGCGTCGGTCGCATCGAACGCCGGTCTGTTCCTTGCCACTTCACTGGTCATCGGCCTGAGTTCGGTCGTGGTGCAGATGCTGGTGCCCTTCGCGGCTCATCTCGCCCCGGAGGAAAGCCGTGGGCAGGTCGTCGGCAACGTCATGAGCGGCTTGCTGATGGGAATCCTGCTTGCGCGTCCTGTGGCCAGCATGACGACGGATCTGCTCGGCTGGCGTGCGATATTCGCCATCTCCGCCGGCCTGATGCTGGTGCTTGCCGTCACCCTGCGTTCGGTCCTTCCGGAAAGGAAGCCGAGCACCTCCGTCTCCTACCTGGCGTTGTTGGGGTCGATGGGACAATTGCTCGTCCGCACGCCGATCCTGCGGCGACGGGCGTTCTACCACGCCATGTTGTTCGGGGCGTTCAGTCTGTTCTGGACCGCCGTGCCGCTGATCCTGGCGAGCCCGGCGTGCGGTCTGAGCCAAGGCGGAATCGCCCTGTTCTCCCTGGCGGCGGTGCTCGGGGCCTTTGTCGCGCCGGTTGCGGGCCGTATCGCCGACCGCGGTCTGACGAAACCCGCGACGGGCCTCGCGATCCTGACTGTCGTGGCCTGCTTTCTTCTGGTGTTTGCCAGTGGCGGACACGTCGTCGCGGCCCTGTTCGTCGCGGCGCTCCTGCTTGACGTGGGGATTTCGTGCAACCTGGTGCTGGGGCAGCGTGCGATCTTCTCGCTGGGGGCGGAGATACGCAGTCGACTGAACGGCCTCTACATGGCGATCTTCTTCATCGGAGGCGCGGTCGGGTCTGCCGTGGCCAGTTCGGTGTACGCGTCGTACGGGTGGGCGGGTATCGCCTGGTGCGGTATCGCCTTCCCGTTGCTGGCGGGCCTCTACTACCTGACGGAGCTGATGCCACGGCGTCCCGCGCCGGCTGGGTGATCCGGAGGCTTCCGCCACACCGTCACCGCGGCCGGCGAACCCCGCCGACGGTGACCCAGATCCCGGGGGACTGGCATCCCCACACAGCGGGAAGATAGGCTGAAGCCTCGCATTCCCGTGGTTTACCGCGAGGAATTGCTTGAGCCGTCACGAACGGATTCGCTCTGCTCCGACGTGAGTTCTGGTCCCTCGGAGCCGCCGAGCGCGTAGTCGTCACCCGACACCGCTCTTTGCGCGCCATCTTGTAGTACTTCCGGACTTACCGTCCGACTGCTGAATTCTGCGCGCTGCCCTTCGAATCAGTCTTGCGAACGGGCGTCCTCCTCTCACCCGACTCGGGTCAGCGGGCACGCCCAGCATTCGAGCCAAGCCAACAGGAACGAGCAGATGACCGAACAGATGACAGGTGCTCAAGCTCTGATCAGGGCTTTGGAGCACGTCGGAGTCGACACCGTGTTCGGATATCCGGGCGGCTGTATCCTCCCCGCCTACGATCCGCTCCACGACTCGACCAAGCTCCGTCACGTGCTGGTTCGGCACGAGCAGGGCGCCGGACACGCCGCGGAAGGGTACGCCCAGGCCACCGGCAAGGTCGGTGTCTGCATGGCCACCTCCGGCCCGGGCGCCACCAATCTGGTGACTCCGATCGCCGACGCGTACATGGACTCCGTCCCGATGGTCGCCATCACCGGTCAGGTGCCGGGCAGCATGATCGGCACGGACGCCTTCCAGGAAGCCGACATCTGCGGCATCACCCTTCCGATCACCAAGCACAACTTCCTGGTGACCGACGCCGACGACATCGCGCGCACCATCGCGGAAGCCTTCCACATCGCCTCCAGCGGCCGTCCCGGTCCGGTACTGGTCGACATCACCAAGGACGCGTTGCAGGCCGACACCGCATTCCACTGGGAGCCGACGACGCACCTGCCGGGCTACCGGCCGGTCACCCGGCCGCACGCCAAGCAGATCCAGGAAGCGGCCAAGCTGATCTCCGAGGCCGAGTGCCCGGTGCTGTACGTCGGCGGCGGCGTGCACAAGGCCGGTGCCTCGGCGGAACTGCTCCGCCTGGCGGAGCTGACCGGCATTCCGGTCGTCACCACGCTGATGGCCAGGGGCACCTTCCCCGACAGCCACCCGCTCCACATGGGGATGCCCGGCATGCACGGCAGCGTCTCGGCGGTGGGCGCCCTGCAGAAGGCGGACCTGCTCATCGCCCTGGGCGTGCGCTTCGACGACCGGGTCACCGGGCAGCTGTCGTCGTTCGCACCGCGGGCCAAGGTCATCCACGCGGACATCGACCCGGCGGAGATCTCCAAGAACCGGACGGCGGACGTACCGATCGTGGGGGACTGCAAGGAGGTCATCGACGCCCTCGTCCACGCGATCGACCACCCCGGTGACTACGCCGAGTGGCGTGCGCTGCTGGACAGGCTGAAGGAGACCTACCCGCTGGGGTACGAGGACTTCGCGGACGGCTCGCTGGCTCCGCAGTACGTCCTGGAAAGGCTCAGCTCCGTCGTCGGGCCGGACGCCCTCTACGTGGCCGGCGTCGGCCAGCACCAGATGTGGGCGTCCCATTTCATCGGCTTCGAGAAGCCCGGCGCCTTCATCACCTCCGGCGGCCTGGGCACGATGGGGTTCGCCGTGCCCGCCGCGATGGGCGCCAAGATGGGGCGGCCGGACACGGTGGTCTGGGCGATCGACGGAGACGGCTGCTTCCAGATGACCAATCAGGAGCTGGCCACCTGCACGCTCGAAGGTGTGCCGATCAAGGTCGCGGTCATCAACAACGGCAACCTCGGCATGATCCGCCAGTGGCAGTCGCTCTTCTACGACCAGCGGTACTCCAACTCCGATCTGAAGACGGCCCAGCGCGTCCCCGACTTCGTGAAGCTGGCGGAAGCCTACGGCTGCGTCAGTCTGCGGTGCACACGGCCCGAGGACGTGGACGACACGATCGCCAAGGCAATGGAGATCAACGACGTGCCGGTGGTCATCGACTTCGTGGTCCACGAGGACGCCATGGTCTGGCCCATGGTCCCCGCCGGGACCAGCAACGACGACATCAAGATCGCCCGAGACATGACTCCGAGGTGGGAGAGCGACGACTCATGAGCAGACACACATTGTCGGTCCTCGTCGAGGACAAGCCCAGCGCGCTCACCCGGGTCACCGCCCTCTTCAGCCGGCGCGGCTTCAACATCGACTCCCTCGCCGTCGTCCCGGCCGAGGGGGATGGCTTCTCCCATATCACCCTCGTGGTCGACGCGGACGACACACCGCTGGAGCAGGTGACCAGGCAACTCGACAAGCTCATCAACGTGCTGAGCGTCACGGAAGTCGGCCGTGCGCGGCCGGAGTCCGTGTACGAACCGGTGGCGGACTGAGCCACGGCGGGACGTGGCGCCCACCGGAGCAACGCCTCGAGCTCCAGCTCGCCCCCTCCCCGTCGAACAGTCCGGCACGTCGATTTTGCCAAATAAGCAGGTCAGGAGGGGGTCGACTCATTGGAGTCGGCCCCCCGGCTCTTTCCCGTACCGGGACGGCGCTGGAATACCCGGCGTGGCATCAGGCCTTGTCCCCGCCGTCACCCTGCCTGTGGGGTGGTTATGTTGGGGGCGCGGGGGTTGATCGGCTCGGCGACCCCGGCAAGAGGCACACAGGGGGCAAGGGGGACGCCGTGACCAACGTCTCGGAGCTGCACGCACGTGCCGTGCACGCTGCCATGAAGGTGCTGGCGCGGTTGGCGTCGGGGCAGGGGCTGAAGTTCGCTTCGGTGTGGATGCGGGTGCTGGAGGAGGACCCAGGCCTGAAGAAGGACTGGGAGACGGCGTTCCCCGACCTTGCCACCACCGCCCGGACGCAGTTGCGGTACGAGAGCATCAACCTCGTCAAGGCAGGCTGGCTGCGCAAGGCGGAACGCACCTGGAAGCTGACCGCGTCCGGGCGCCAGGCGTTCATCGACTACGAGGACGACCGGGACGAACTCCTCAGGCAAGCCCATCAGCGCTACGCGTACTGGAGTGCCGAGCGGGCGTCCTTCACCTTGGCGGCCGAGGTTCTGGAGACCCTGCCCGACGACAACCGCTGGGTGCCGATCGCCGACCTGGCGGCAGCGGTCGGCCTGGAGGAGGAGCCGCTGCGGGCCTGGATCCAGAGCAGCCGCCCCCAAGGCTGGTACCTCGCCCTGGGCCCTGACGGCGAGGTGCCCGAACAGCTGCGGCTGACCGACGACGAGCGCGACGAGTGGCGCTCGCAGCTGGAGGAGAACCGGGTCTGCGACGTTGCGGCCTCCGGTGGGCAAACAGTGCGGGCACGCCTGGACCGGAAGGTGGCCGAGGGCGAGCTCCGCGAAAAGGTGGCCAAAGAGAGCACCGAGACCCCGCAGGCTGTGCCACCCCGCCGTGCCTGGCTTATTCGTGGCGCAGATCCGAAGGGGACGCCCCTCATCCGCTCCCTGTGGCAGCACAAGGGCGTTTGCACCCTCTCGGCGGACCGCCTCCCCACGCTCGGGCCCGGGGCGGGGCCGGAGGAGGTCGGCGAAATCGTCGAGACGTACTACTCCGACCTCAGCCAGGCCCGCCGAACCGATACCGCGACCGCCTTCCACGCCTTCCTTTCCCTGATGCGCGAGGACGACATCGTCATCACGACTGACGGTGAGCGGATCTATCTCGGCGAGGTCAGGGGGGAGGCGGCACAGATCGTCACCGGTGACGGAACCGTCCTGCAACGGCCCGTGGAGTGGACCAACCTCGACAGCCCGCTGACGCTGGACGACCTCCCCGAGCCGCTGGCCGGCCCGCTGGGCAATCCGAATGCCGGCCTGCTCGAACTGTCCGAGTTCACAGCCGACCTGGAAGTCCTCCTCGA
The DNA here is from genome assembly GCF_040613865.1 of Streptomyces sp. NPDC006197. Classification (NCBI taxonomy): domain Bacteria; kingdom Bacillati; phylum Actinomycetota; class Actinomycetes; order Kitasatosporales; family Streptomycetaceae; genus Streptomyces; species Streptomyces sp. NPDC006197. The sequence goes on from NZ_JBEXSZ010000013.1 coordinate 87,984, forward strand.
CGAGGACCCCGGGCGGACCCCGAGCGGCTCGGTGGCAGCCGCCGAGCTGCCGGACGCCACCAAGGAGCTGGCCGACGAGCTGACCATGCGGGACCCGGAGTGGCTCCAGGACTGCGTGGAACTCCTGCGTGACCGGCCCCAGTTGATCCTCCACGGCCCGCCGGGAACCGGGAAGACCTACACTGCGCTCGCCCTGGCCCGCCACCTCACAGGCGGACGATCGGCCAACGTCCGGCTGGTGCAGTTCCATCCCGCCTACTCATACGAGGACTTCTTCGAAGGGTTTCGCCCGCGTGCCGTTCGCCTTGTCGCGGAGGACACCAGGGGAGCGAAGGGGGCAGGGGGAGAGCACGGCCGTGCCCAGGGCGGATCGTCCGACAAGGGGTTGTCGGACGCGGGCTCGGGCATCGTGTTCGACTTGGTGCCCGGACCGCTCAAGACACTCGCCGAGGACGCCGAGAAGAGCCCGGGCGAGACATTCGTCCTGGTCATCGACGAGATCAACCGGGGCCACCTCGCCAAGATCTTCGGGGAGCTGTACTTCCTGCTCGAATACCGCAAGGAGTTCGTGCACCTGCTGTACGGCTCGGACAAGGGCCGCCGCTTCCAGCTGCCGCGCAACCTGGTCATCATCGGCACGATGAACACCACCGACCGCTCCATCGCCCTCATGGACGCGGCCATGCGCCGGCGTTTCTCCTTCATGGAACTGCATCCGGCCAAGGAGCCGGCGAAGTTCTTCCTGGCCGACTGGCTTGCCCGGAAGCAGCTCCCGGGCGACGCCGCGGTCCTGCTCGACGCGCTCAACGACCGCATCGCACGGGCTCGGTTGGACGACCGGGACTTCCGGATCGGCCCCTCCTCCTTCATGCGGACCGCTGTACACACCCATCCCAAGGGACTGGCCCGTGTCTGGCGGCACCAGATTCTCCCGTTGCTCGCGGAACTCCACTGGGGCGACGACGTGGACGTGGAGGCGGAATACGGGTTGGACGCACTCAGGGAGGAGACCGGTCTTTTTGCGGTGGGGGCGGCCCTCGATGAATCCGTGACCACGGACGGTGCATCGCCCACCGCCCCCCTGAACAGACCTCCGGCGGCCCCGGGAGCCACCGAGTGACCACTGCGGGGGACGACGCGAGGACTGCCCGGACGACAGCGACGGGCAGGACGGTTTTGCCATCGTCTCGGACTCCGGAGGGCCCTGGCACTCCGGTCGTCCCCGACCCGCGCGATCCCCTGGACGGAACACGTCGCGTCGGTCGGACGACGGTGCCCGGGACACCTCCGCCCCCGCACGCCTGGACCGCGGCCGGGGGTACCGCAGCGCGCAGGCGAACCCTCTTCCCCACCGACATCACAGAAGGCGGTGGCTGGAAACCCCACTTCCTGACCGACGCCCAGGTCGACACCCTCAGCACCGAGGACGCCCGGAAGCTCGTCGAGATCCGCCCCGCCAGGGGCCGGCGGGACGGAATCCGTTGGGAGGTCAAGGCCAAGCGGACCGTCGGCGCTGTCAGACTCGGCCAGGGCGACGGCGTCGTCATGCTGCGCATCGCCCCCAAGGTCTCCGTCGACCGGCTGCTGTACCTGCTGGCCCATGCCCAGGACAAACGGCTGCGCCGGCAGCCCGCTCCCGTCGACGCCGCTGTCAGGCACGAACTGTTCCCCGCTGTCGCGCACCTCTTCACCCGAGCCGCCGAGCGGGCCTTGCGCCCCGGCCCGCTGGCCGGTTACCGCAGCAGTGAGGACACCGCGATGATGCTGCGCGGGAGGCTCCGGGCCGCAGCCCAACTCCGCCGCCGCCCGGGACTGGCCCTGCCCCTGGAGATCACGTACGACGAGCACACCCCGGACATCCCGGAGAACCAGCTTCTGCTCGGCGCGGTCCGCCGATTGGCGCGCCTGTCGGACGTTCCACAAGACGTGAGGGCCAGACTCCGCCGACTGGACGCCCTTCTGGAACAGGAGGGTGTGACAGCGCCCCCGCCCGGTGCCCCTGTCGCCGCCTGGACGCCGAACCGGCTGAACGCCCGATACCTCCCCGCGCTGCGATTCGCCGAGATCGTGCTGCGGGGTGCCTCGTTCGAATACGCGGACGGGCGGCGCCAGGTAAGTGTGGACGGCATGTTGTTCAACATGGAGAAGGTCTTCGAGGACTTCCTCGCGAACGCGCTCGGCGCCGCCCTGGAACGGCACACCGGCGGACGCAGCCAGCCCCAGCCGCGTACCCATCACCTCGACGACCGCAACGAGCACGTGCTGCTGCCCGATCTGGTGCACCGCCTCCCGGCGACCGGCGGCGGCTTCCACCCGGCCATCGTCGTCGACGCAAAATATCAGGAGGGGGTCAAGCGGGAGAACTTGTACCAGATGCTGGCGTACTGCACCTGCTTCGGATTGCCCGAGGGGCACCTCGTGTCCGCAGCCGGAGACACGGACGGCACGCGCATACGCATCCCGGTCCCAGGAGGCGCCGTCACCATCCACCGTCATGTCCTGGACCTCTCCCTCCCGTACCCCGCGCTCGCAGCCAGGGTCGACGAGTTGGCCCAGACCATCGCCACGGCCCGGACTGCGGTTCCGCGCCCGCGGATGAGGCCGATGACATGACAGACGTGCTCACGCGTACACGGCGAAGGCGCGGTTCGCTCCGCCTGCCATGGCCGGCCGTACGAAACCGCAGCGGCACGCGGTGTGAGCAAGGCCACCCGGTGGTGGCGGTGTGCCGTCCCGCCTCGGCGCGGGGGGTCCTCCCGCCCACGTATCCTCGATTCCTCGGAAAACGGGGGAGAGGGATCGCGGAGGTATACAGGTGGAGTTCCGGCTGCTCGGCTCCGTCGCGTTGGTGACGGAGGACAGGGACGTAGCCTTGGGGCCCGCCAAGCGGTCCAGTCTGCTGGCCATGCTTCTGCTGCGGCCAAACAGTGCCGTGAACGTCGGCCAGTTGATCGACGCCCTGTGGGAGGAGGAGCCGCCCACGCACGCCAAGACCGTCCTCCAGGGGCACGTCTCGCGGCTGCGGGCGCTGCTCGCCGAGCACGGGGCCGAGGCGTACGGGGTCGAGCTCGCGACGCAGGGGTCCGCTTATGTGCTGCGGATGCCGGAGTCGCTCGTCGACGCCCACCGGTTCGAGGAGCTCGTCGGGCTCGCCGGTGTCCAGCGCCGGCCCGCCGACGCGGTGCGGATGCTGCGGGAGGCGCTGTCGTACTGGCAGGGGCCCGCGCTCACCGGCACCGTGCACAGCAGGCCCCTCGAAGCCGCGGCGAGCGGCCTGGAGGAGATGCGGCTCGCGTCGGTGGAGGCGCTGGCGGAGGCGTACGGGCAGCTCGGCGAGCACGGCAGGGCCGCCGCCGTCCTGCGTACCGAGGCCGTCGCCCACCCGCTGCGGGAGTCCCTGGCCGCCGCGCTGATGCTGGCGCTCGCCCGCTCCGGCCGGCAGTCGGACGCGATCGACTGGTACCACCGGACCCGGCGGCTGCTCGCCGAGGAGTTGGGCGTCGACCCCGGAGAGACCCTCAGCGAGGCGTACGCGACGCTGCTCCGCTCCGCCGCGCCCGTCTCCGTGCCCCGTCCCGCCGTCGAGGTCAGGGCCCCGGCGCCGGAGGGCCTGCCACGGGCGCCGCGCGGCTTCACCGGCCGCGGGGCCGAGCTGTCCGCGCTCGACCGCGCCGTGCGCGCCGGGGACGGTCCCGTCTGCCTCGTCACCGGGCCGGCCGGCGTCGGCAAGACCGCCTTCGCCGTCCACTGGGCCTACGAGCGGCGCGCCGACTTCCCCGACGGACGGCTCTTCGCCGACCTGCGCGGCTTCAGCGACACCCCGGCGCCCGAAACGGCCGCCGTCCTGCGGGAGTTCCTGCTCGCCCTCGGCGTCTCGCCGCAGAAGATCCCCGAGACCGTCGACGCGCGAGGGGCGCTGTTCCGCTCCCTCACCGCCGGACGCCGGCTGCTCGTCGTCCTCGACAACGCCCGCTCCTCTGAGCAGGTCAGGCCGCTGCTGCCCGGCGGCGACCACTGCGCGACCCTCGTCACCAGCCGCGACCGGCTCGGCGGTCTCATCGCCTCCGACGCTGCCCGCCCCGTGCCGCTCGGGCACCTCAAGGCCGCCGCCTCGGCCGCCCTGCTCACGACCGTGCTCGGCGAGGAGCGGGTCGCCGCCGAACCGGCCGCCGCCACCCGGCTCGCCCGGCTCTGCGACGGCCTGCCGCTCGCCCTCCGGGTGACGGCGGCCCGCCTGGCCGAGCGGCCGCAGTGGACGCTCGACGCGATGGTCGGCGAACTCGCCGACGAGCAGAGCCGGTTGGCGCTGCTCGACGTGGAGGACCGGGGCGTCTCCGCCGCGCTGCGCCTCACCGTGCAGCAGCTGCCGGAGTCCGCCGCCCGGATGTTCCGCGCGATCGGCCTGCACACCGGTTCCGACCTGGACCGGTTCGCGGCGGGCGCGCTCGCCGGGACGGCGCCCGGGCAGGCCTCCGTCGACCTGGACCGGCTCGCCGCCGCGCACCTGCTCACCGAGGCCGTTCCGGGCCGCTGGACACCGCACGACCTGGTCCGCCTCTACGCGCGCCATCTCGCCCCGCAGGCCGACCCCGAGGGCCTGCCCCGGCTCCTCGACCACTACCTCTACACGGGCCTCGCGGCCGACGCCGCCGCCGAGCCCGGCTCGCAGCCCTGCTACTCGCTGCCCGCCGACGCCCGGCGGCCGGCCGCGACGAGGGAGTTCGAGGACCGTACGGCGGCGCTCGACTGGTACGCGGCCGAGCGGCCCGCCCTGGAGGGCGCCGTCGCCGCCGCGGCCGCCCTCGGGATGCACGACCGGGCCTGGCGGCTCGCGCTCGTCCCGTGGCCGCTGATGCTCATGCGGATCGGCGACGGCTGGACGCCGCTGCTGGAGGCCGGGCTCGCCTCCGCCGAGGCGATCGGCGACCTCGACGCGCAGTCACGCGCGCGTGCCCTGCTCGGTTGGATCCTGCACGAGGAGGGCCGGGACGCCGAGGCGCTCGTCCACCTGGAGAAGGCGCCCGGGCTGGCCGCCCGGGCCGGCGATCCGATCAGCGAGGCGATCGCCTACGTCAACTACGCGGCCGTCCTGGACGCGACCGGGGAGCACGAGCGGGCCGGGCTGCTCATGCTGCACGCCGTCTCGCTCGCCGACCGCACCGGCCACCCGTCCACCCAGGTGCTGACCCTCCAGCACCTGGCGGGCCACTGCCTGAAGGCGGAGGAGTACGAGGCGGCACTCGCGCACATCCTTCGCGCCGGGGAACTGGTCGCGCCCGACGCGGTGGTCATCCGGGCCTCGCTGCAGATCACCCTGGGCGAGGCGCTGGCCGGTATCGGCCGTCTCGAAGAGGCCGCCGACCAGCTGGAACGCGCGATCGTCGCGGCCGACGCGGCCGGTTTCACCGAGGGTTCGGCGCGGGCGGCGGCGCGCCTCTCACGGCTGACAGCGAATCGTTAGCGGTACGCAAGCGGGACGGCAGCGCCGGCCGGGAAGCTGGATGCAGCACCGGGGAGAACGGACCGGTGCCGCGAGGCGCACGCACCGAGCGTGCGCCCCGACCGACCGCGTCAACGGGGGAGAACCACCATGCGCAACCACCGCAAGCACACCGTCCTGGCCGCCGCCGCCATCGCCGCCCTCTCGCTGGGTCTGACCGCCTGCGGCGGCGGGGACGACGCCACGGGCGCCAAGGACGCGGGGAGCGCGAGCTCCGCCCAGTCCACCGCCGGTACGGGTGACAACGGCACGGCCGGCGGCGGCACGGCGGACCAGACCGCCGCGAAGAGCGGCTCGGGCTCCACGGGCGGCTCGGCCACCGGCGGCTCCACGGCCGGGTCCACCACCGGTGGCTCCACGTCCGGCTCCAGCACCGGAAGCACCGGCTCCACCGGTTCCACCGGCGGTAAGAGCTCCGCCGCGGCCCCCGCCTGCGCCTACGGCGACATCAAGGTCACGGCGGCGAAGGCGGACGAGGTTCCGACCGAGCGCATCACCCTCACCGCCACCAACACCTCCGGCCGCTCGTGCACCCTGCTCGAGTACCCGCTCATCGCCTTCGGCCCGATCCAGACCGCCAAGGACGTCCCGGCCGTCGCGAAGAGCAAGCCGGCCGCGCCGATCGTCCTGAAGCCCGGCGCGCCCGCCTACGCGAACGTGCGGATCGCGCTCGGCGGCGTCCACGAGGACAACAAGGTCGTGAACGAGTTCAACGTGAACCTCTTCGCCGCCGAGGGCCCGGCCGAGGGCAGCATCGTCGTCAAGGCCCCCGCCGGCGGCCTGGCGGTCGACGAGGCCGCCGCGAAGACGGGCTACTGGACGTACGAGCTCCGCAACGGCGCCGACGAGTTCTGATCCGTCACGCCGCAAGACCCGTCTTCACGCCCGCCCCGCACAGCGGCACCACCGTGAGCCCGGGGCGGGGCTGGGCCGCGCTCACCGCGGCCCAGCAGGCCACGCCGGTCGCCTCGACGAACAGGCCCCGACGGGCCAGGTCCCGTTGCGCCGTACGGATCTGGTCCTCCGTCACCGTCAGGAACGTACCGCCCGTCGCGCGGACCGCCCGCAGGATCTGGCGGGCGCGCGGCGGAGCCGGGATCGCGATGCCCTCGGCGAGGGTGGGGCGGGCGGCGGCCGGCCGCGCGAGGTCCTCCGCGCCCGCGTGGAAGGCCTCGGCCAGCGGGGACACGGCCGCCGCCTGGACGGCGACCAGGGCGGGCCGGGTGTCGACGAGGCCGTGGCGGTGCAGCTCGTCGAGGGCGAGGGCAGCGCCGAGGAGCAGGGTGCCGTTGCCGACGGGGACGACGATCGTGTCCGGGAGGCGCCCGCCGAGCTCCTCCCACAGCTCGTAGACGTAGGTCTTGGTGCCGTGCAGGAAGTAGGGGTTGTACACGTGCGAGGCGTAGAAGACGCCCGGCTCGTCGGCGGCCTCGCGCGCCGCCCGGGCCGTCGCCTCGCGGTCGCCGGGCACCTCGACGACCCGGGCCCCGTGGGCCCGGATCTGCTCCAGCTTCTTGGGGGACGTGCCCCCGGGGACGTACACGACGCAGTCGAGCCCGGCCCGCGCGCCGTACGCGGCGATCGCCGTGCCCGCGTTGCCGCTGCTGTCGGCGAGGACCGTGCGGGGCTCCAGCCGGCGGGCGTGCGCGGCGAGCATCACGGCACCCCGGTCCTTGAAGGACAGGGTCGGCATGAGGAAGTCGAGTTTGGCCGAAACCGAGCCGGTGGCCGACGTCTTGAGGTGGACGAGCGGTGTGCGGCCCTCGCCGAGGCTCACCTCGGGCCCGTACGGGAGCGGAGGCAGTGCCTCCGTGTAACGCCACAATGAATTCACGCGTGAGGCGAGTGACGGGAGGGAGACCGGCGCACTCGTGAACGCGAGGTCCCAGGGGCCGCGGCACCGCGGACAACACCAGGTGAGGACGTCGGTGGGGGACTGGATCCGGCAGCGGGGGCACTCGTAAGCGGTCATGAGGGGCAGCATGTCAGGCGTGTGGCACGGGTGTTGCGGAGCTGCGAGAGCCCTTGTGAGATTCCTATGGATCGGTCAATCTTTCGCTCGGCAGCCGGACGTTCGAGACGGCGCGGGCCTCCCGTGTCGTATTGACATGTCCATGCTGTAGCTGTGTCGTGCTCCTGTCTTGCCCCCACGAGGAGGACCCCCCACATGTCAGTGATGCGTACACCGCGTCGCCGGACGGCCACCGCCGCGGCCATCGCCGTCGCCGCCCTCGCCCTCGGCTCCCTCACCGCCCTCCCGGCGGCCGCCGCGCCGACCGCCCCCGAAGGCGTCATCGAGAACGCCGGCGCCGAAGGCACCGTCCCGGGCAGCTACATCGTCACCCTCGACGAGTCAGCGCAGGCGGAGACCGCCAAGGGCCGGGCCGTCGCCGCCAAGTTCGGCGCGAAGATCAAGCGGACCTTCACCACGGCGGTCAACGGCTACTCCGTCGAGCTCTCCGAGGCGCAGGCGCGGAAGCTGGCGGCCGACCCGGCCGTGAAGTCCGTCGTCCAGAACCGCGTCTTCCACATCGACGGCACCCAGCCCTCCCCGCCCTCCTGGGGTCTGGACCGGATCGACCAGCGGGCCCTTCCGCTGAACCAGAGCTACACCTACCCGGACCCCGCGGGCCAAGGCGTCACGGCGTACATCATCGACACCGGCGTCCGCATCACCCACACCGACTTCGGCGGCCGCGCCTCCTACGGCTACGACGCCATCGACAACGACAACACCGCCCAGGACGGCCACGGCCACGGCACCCACGTCGCCGGCACCGTCGCGGGCACCTCGTACGGCGTCGCCAAGAAGGCGAAGATCGTCGGCGTCCGCGTCCTCGACAACTCCGGCTCCGGCACGACCGAGCAGGTCGTCGCGGGCATCGACTGGGTCACGCGGAACGCCGTCAAGCCTGCCGTCGCCAACATGAGCCTCGGCGGCGGCGTCGACTCCGTCCTCGACCAGGCCGTCCGCAACTCGATCGCCGCCGGCATCACCTACGCCGTCGCCGCCGGCAACGAGACCGACAACGCCGCCAACCACTCGCCCGCGCGCGTGGCCGAGGCCATCACCGTCGGCGCCACCACGTCGAGCGACGCCAAGGCCAGCTACTCCAACTACGGCAGCGGCCTCGACCTCTTCGCCCCGGGCTCCTCCATCACCTCGTCCTGGGGCACCGGCGACACCGCCACCAACACCATCTCCGGTACGTCGATGGCGACCCCGCACGTCGCCGGCGCCGCCGCCCTCTACCTGGCGAGCAACCCGACGGCGACCCCGGCGCAGGTCTCCACGGCCCTGACGACCGCCGCCACTCCGAACGTCGTCACCAGCCCCGGCACCGGCTCCCCGAACAAGCTCCTGTACGTCGGCGGCGGCACCACCCCGCCGCCCACCGGCCCGAAGTTCGAGAACACCACGGACTACGCGATCAACGACAACGCGACCGTCGAGTCCCCGGTCACCGTCAGCGGCGTCACGGGCAACGCCCCCGCCGCCCTCCAGGTGCCCGTGAACATCGTCCACACCTACATCGGTGACCTCCAGGTCCAGCTGATCGCCCCCGACGGCACGGCGTACACGCTGAAGGCCTTCGGCACCGGCGGCAGCGCGGACAACATCAACACCACGTACAGCGTGAACGCCTCCTCGGAGGTCGCCAACGGCACGTGGAAGCTGCGGGTCACGGACAACGCGGCCTACGACACCGGGAAGATCGACTCCTGGGTGGCGTGCAGCCGGTGGATGGCGATGTGCGCGAAGGAACACCAGATGTCGGAGAAGACGGTGACGACTCCGCGCGGCGGGGTCAGGTCG